>CAMLRE010000033.1 GCA_946482355.1 uncultured Bdellovibrio sp. | reverse complement strand
GAGTTAAACCGTAACTCTCATAACTTTGCAGCTGATAAAGTGTTTGAGCGTTTAGCGCGTACTGAAAAATTTGATTCTTACATGACTAAAATGGTTGGCGCTGCTGATAAAGAATTTGATTTCTACAATGGCTCTGGTTACCCAGAAATCGTGGATGGTCGCAAAGTTTATAATTCAGCGAGCTGCCGCACAGTAGTTGAAGTTATGAAACGTTTAACAAAAGTAGCAACTGATCAAGGTAAAGGTTTACGTTATATCTTGCCGGTCGCTGGTTCTGATGCGAGTGCTGATGGTAATTCAACAGTGACAAACATCTACTTAACGAACAATACAGATGACTCGTTACTTGCAAAAACGGGAACGATTTCTCAATCGGTTTCTTTAGCAGGTGCAGCTTTAACTCAAGACGGAGTAGTTTATTTCCACGCGACGTCTTCAACTAAAGACTACACTAGTATTCGTAACTTTTTATCGAGCATCATCAAGACAAACGGTGGTAAAGATCCACTAGATAACTACAAAGCTCGCGCGTTTGTACCGTTTGATGAAAACTCGATTCAAGACGTTAAGTAAATAACTAAATCACGACAAATTGTCTCTTCAAAATGGATCACTTAACGTGGTCCATTTTGCGTTTCTGACGCACTCAAAACGCTGACAATTTCCTGACAAAAATCAGCGCTATTCTTGCATTTATTTCCTCTAGGATACGAAATTTAGGACACAACAATTGTGGTTGCTTTGGGCTATACCCTGGCAGCCATTTAATGGCCGCTGGCCAGAAGTTTGACAGTATGAAAACACCGTTTTTTAAAGTCATTTCAGCGCTTACCGCAACGTTAGCGATCTCTTGTTCTGCGGTAGCTGCCAGCACCTACATTGAGGGTTATGAGCCAGATCCGGCTAAGTCAGAGCTTCGTGCCCGTAAGATTTATCTTTTAATCGAAGATGGCAAAATCACTAAAAAATCGTTAACCCCGTTTGAGACCTCTCGTGAAACTAAAAAAATCTTAGAGTCACAAATTGGTAAAGTTATTCTTTCTTCAGGTTTTATCGATTTACATGGTCACTTAAAATACAACGTTATTCCGTTATGGTCAGAAGCTCACGGGCAATTTGGTAACCGCTTTCAATGGCGCGGTCTATCTGGCTATAAGAAAAACGTAACCGGCCCGTTAAATAACCCTGCTTTAGGCGAAGCCACTGATGTAAACTCGCTTTACTGCCAAACGTACCAGTACGCTGAAATCAAAGCCTTGGCCGGCGGAGTCACTAGTGTTCAAGGTATCGGACAAGACTCAGCATGCACTAAAGGTATTTTAGCGCGTAACGTAGAAATTGAAGAAGACTACAACTTAGTAACAGACGCTAAAGCCAGTATGGAAATCGTAAGCCCAGATGCGGCCGCTTTATTTTCTGAAAAAATTTTTCCGGCAATGATTCAAGAAAAAAAATCACTGAACGAAGTGCTTGAGCCCTTACAAACAACTGAAGGTGCGCTTAATTCACGTCAAGCTCAGTTTCTTGAAAGTTTAAAATCTTACTTAGGTTATTTCACGCGTATGTTACCTGAAGGTGATTTACGTGGTTTAATCGTTCACTTATCTGAAGGCCGTTCTACAGATCAGTACAATAAACTTGAATACAAATTCGCCAACAAACTAGGTCTTGCAAAAAAAGGCTTAGTTGTAATTCACGGTGTGGGTATGGATGAAAAAGATCTAGCCGATGCTGCGACTAAAAATATTTCTTTAGTGTGGTCACCGTTTTCAAATTTAATCTTATACGGTGATACTTTGAATCCGGAATTAGCGTTAAAGCATAACGTAAATGTGACATTAGGTTCTGACTGGACACCGTCAGGCACAAAAAACTTATTAGACGAAGTTAAGATCGCCCGCCGTTATGCTCAGTCAAAAGGAATGACTCAAGTGACAGATAAAAAACTTTACGAGATGATGACGATAAATCCTGCTAAAGCTTTAAGATTAGCTGATCGCTTAGGTCGCCTTGAAGAAGGCTTCTTAGCTGATATCGTAGCGATTCGTTTAAAATCAACGAAAGCAAATCCGTACACACAAATCGTGACAGCCCAGCAATCTGACATCCAGTACGTGATGGTGGGTGGAGAATTAAAAGTAGCTAAAACAAATATCGCGGTTGAGCAAAACAACGCAGACTCATTGGTTACAAAAGAGCAAATCGACCAAAGTCCAGGCTGCGCAAGGCTTTCACAACAACAAGTAATGAATTCACCACTTAAGTTATCTGAATTAGTGGCAAATATGAAATCTGTGTTTCCTCAGTTAGATTCACTAACTTCATGCAATGACGAGAACTACAGAACAGTCATCAAAAATCTATTCTCAAAAGAATGGAAAGCTTCAATGCCGCAAGAAAAGCTTGATCAAAAAAATTACGATCGCTTCGCTGAGCAATTAGAGCAAATTAATATGCGCGAGTAATATAAACCCGCGCTTTTCACCCTAACTAAATCTTAAAACAAATCACTGGACTAAGGTCTTTAAGCCTTATGTTTCAGGTCTATGAAAAAAACGTGAAATTCCATAAACTAAAAGGGTTGTACTTTTTAAGTCTGCCACAGGCAGATCTATTTTCAACTAAGGAGACTCTTTTATGCAATTCAAACCAACAGCGTTGTTACTGGCTGGTGTGATGACTGCGGCTTCGTGCACGCACTCACCTTTTTCACCATCACAACGTGATCCGCAATCAGTGAATGTAGCATTACCTTACGATGCTCGTCGTGGTTCGCCTGCAGAATACGATGCAGGGGCTCCTGCTGATTCAAAATGGATTGAACTTTTTGGTTCAACACCTAATTACCGCGCTATCGGCGTTGAAGCTTTAGGTGGTACAGCTAAGACTGATGAAAAATTCCGTTGGGAATTCGGTCCGATGTGGTATCGCGGTCGTTTAACTCCAGAAAGCGTAAAAGTTTTCGTTGTTGGTCAAGAAGGTGCACAAGATGAAAACGTTTCTAATCGTGCTTTCACAGGATCAACTGGAACTCGTACTCAAAGATTTTTAAATCACTTAGGTATTCACAGAAGTTATTTATTCTTAAATACTTTCGTTTATACAATTAACGGGCAACTTGAAGATGATCCACGTTTTAAATGGATCGAACAAGGTAACGAATCCCCGATCGTAGAATACCGTCACAAATTATTTGATAACATGATGGTAACAAATGCGAATACAGTCGCGCTATTTATGGGTGTAGGTTCAGGCGGTAAAGCTTCTTTAGCAACTTGGATCAATGCACGCGGTGGTAAATGTAACACAGCCTGGGAATTAAAAAACTGCGACACACGCGGTATGAAACAATGGTTTAAAGAAAACCGTGGTATCGAAATTAAAAATGATATCTTAGCGATCGGTGTTCCACATCCAGGCGGCGCTAACCCTAACTTAGGTGGCGATGCCGCAATGGAAAATATCAAAGCCGGTTTCTCAGGTGCCGCTCAACGTGTAGCCGCTTACAAAGTAGCTAACAAAAACTGGTTACCACAAGATATCGATGAAAAAGCAACTCCTGAAGAATTAATCGCGCGCTTGCAAGCGGGTTATACTTACAAGGGATACGCTCCGATTCCATTCCGTGACTTTGCTTTCAACACAAACTGGAGAATGGGTTCAGAAGGAACAACGTCTAACCGTTGGGGAGCCAACTCAATCCAAGTTTACTCGGATGCTGGCGAATACAATGATAAAAATTCGCAATTTCCATATAAACCACAAGATTTAGATTCTGGTATGAACGAGAAAAAAACAGCTTTAATCGGCATGGGACCTCGTGATTTACCTTATGAATCTCCTCGTTATTACGCGGGTAAATGGTCAGCAGATCGCCCTGATTTCGATTACGGCCCTTGCGGTTACTTACGTTACGATCAAGGTGCTTGTGCTTTAGCAGAAGCTTTAGTTTCTTGGCCAAACATGAAAAACTTAGGCATTAACTATATCAGCCATGATTCTTTCGGTTACTTCGGTACATACCGTGGCCGCGGTAAAGGTGCACAAGTTTACGTGGTGATGGATCAAACTTCACACGATGACTTTTTCTCGGCTCGCGCGGTAACAGGTGCCGAAGGTCAAAAACTTCAAGCGATGTTAAACAGAACAGGTGTTGGCCTAAATTACTTCATCCAACGTTCATTACCAGTTGATACTTTAGGTATGAACACTGGTGATTTAGTGGCTGGTGCTACAAAACCTGAAATGACAGCGACTTACAAACGCATTTATGAAACTGTCGCTCGCAATTCAAATATCAAAGCAGTTGTGGCTGTAGGCCCGGTAGCTAAAGCCATCGTTGATAGCTTACAATTATCTGGCGTGCAAATCGTTCAGTTACAAGATTTAAACTCTTTAACTGCTAACAACGAAGCCATCCGCTTAGTTTCTCAAGCGTTAGGAACACAAGCGGGAATTTACAACGGCGAATTAATGACAATTCCTCGTGAAGATTTACCTTACCACTCTCGTTGGTGGATGGGTTCATCAGGTGACCGTGGTTACCGAGGTGAAAACTACTCGCAAGGTAACTACTACCGCGTGTACGCTCCGCAATGGGTTTCTAGATTATACCCGCTTCCTTTAACTAAAGAAGAAAAAGAAGATCTGACAACTAAAATGAAAAAGTACGTTAAATAAAAACGTACTTTCTCAAAAAAGAAAAAGGAGCTTTAACCAAGCTCCTTTTTTTATGTCCAAAATTTGTAATTATTTTAAATTAATTAAATTAAAAAACTAATCACCGTCGTCGTAGATTAATCTTTTTTCAGCACAAAGTTCTTTACCATCAGCTAAAACTCTAACTATAAAATTTCCAGAGCCCGTAGGCGCTGAAGTTAATTGTTTTTCGACATCTAAATCCACAACACGGTATTTATTATCTTGAACAAACGGTGTCGTTTTTTTAGCGATCGTTTTTACAGCTTTCGCTTTTTTACCAGCAGCTTTTGATTCTAAAACCACTTCGGCATTGGCTGGAGCCTTATCAGTTAGTACCAAACCCTGAAAGCGGCTATTGCGAGACCAATCAGTCACTTCAAAGATTGAATGTTTTTTGACAAGCTTACCTTCGACTTTTTGCGTGTATTCATTAAAAGCCTGAAGAAAGTTATTACACGAAGTAGCTGCTAAACCCGTTTGTGCTTGAAAAATAAAGCTTAAAGAAATTATTGCAACTCTGAGCATACACCTGGGTCCACGTTAAGGTTGTTACAAGCCTCTTTCACTGTTGGATTACGAGCACCGAAGCAAACATGCAAATGATTGTTATGCATTGATCCACCCCACTCGACACCTAATGCTTTGTTATTGATCTTACGATCGCTGTACATCACTTCGGCTCCGTATTTTTTTGCCATTTTAATAAAGGCCACTGTCGTATCGCGATCATAATCTCTGGTACCTGTTGTTCGACCGGCATCGCGGAAAGAACCTTTGTTAAATGGGCGAATATCAATACATTCACCATTCGTATGTTCTTTATGTCCGTTATATAACGGGCGATTTGCATGTGAAATATCTCCCCAAGCAATGCGGCAACCGGCGTTGTCATTCGGACAAACTGTCTTTTTCCACTCTTGCGCCACTGCAGCTAACGAACAAGCTGTGTGAGGAGCCGCGTAGGCATCAACTCCCGGGGGACGATCAGGTGTATAATGGTGAGTTCCACAGAAACCGGCATTTCCGTCTACAGGCATTTGCATTAAACCACGGTTACATTTGTACTCTGATTGTTTCGCTGGAGGACATTTTCTTGAACGTTGCAACTCTTTAGCGAAATTCGTAAATGGACTTGGAATCTGAGCCCCTTGCGGCGCATTTACGAATCGCTCAATCTCTTGCGCATTCTTAGCTGTCTTAGAAGCTTCAGAAACTTTACCACCTGAAGTTTCACCTTGAGCACACTCAGTACAATCAACCGGAGTGCGCGCTTCAGTTAACACTTTACCTGAAGCTTTCGGAAGAACTTTCAAATCTAAATCAGGCTTAAGGTAACTGGCCACAACCCAACCCTTTGTTGGACAACCCGCCGGAGGATTTTCAATCTCAATCTCAACCCAACGATTACGCTTTTGGACCTCGTTAACAATATTAACTTTTGCATTTTTCGGAAGACTGCAAGAAAAAGTTCCGTCTTCAACACTTGGTTCTTTACGTAAACTTAAACCGTTTAATTCAACTAATGCTGTTTCAGTAAATCTATCAACTGATTGAGAAACCGGACGTAAATAGTTGATATAGACAAAGCCATTCACCACACCAGCACATGGACCATCTGGCACCATGATTTGTACGCGTTCAGCATCAGGAGCCACCGCTGTAACGGCAACCATTGAGCCTTTTGCTAAATTACAAACTTGCTCGCCGTTTAAATTACGGACGATATAATTTGAAGTTAGCTTCATCATCACAGCTTTATCATTTTTTTGAGGGCGCGGAGCTGTAACTACGATTTCAGGTTCTGCGGCAAAAACAAATGACGGCAGAACCGCCATTACTAAAATGGTCAGAATACTTTTTTTCATACACCTATAGTGTAATTGTTATTTAGCTAAATAACTTCTTGAAAAACGATTTTACAGAGTTAACTAGACCGGACTGAGGTGCAGGCTTTCTGTGAGAACCCGTACGGTGTTTGTGAACTAAGTGAGCTGGAGTCACGCCGTGTGTTTTACGGTGATCCTGTTTGTGTTCAGCTGATCTGTGTTGCTTTTTACCGTGCGTATCGTGTTTTGCATGTTGCTCATGCTTCGCATGCGGCTTTTTATCATGCTTACGACCTTCGTCGCGGTTATCGCGGTGATGCGGCTTCTTAGCTCCGCCTTCTGCGCGAGCGTGCGTGTGTTTACCATCATGCTCTTTATTGTAACCCGGTTTACGATCACCACGTTGAGGACGATCTCCATCACGACGAGGTTTACGGTCACCACGATCAAAAGATTTTTTAAATTTAGGTTCGCGCTCAGAAAGCGGTTTGAAGTCTTTAACAAGTTCGGCGTCTTCTAAATAACCCGCTTCAATTTTCTTTTTCGTGTAATCTTCAATACGCGCTAAAGATTCAACGTCTTTATCAGAAACTAATGAAAACGCTTTACCTTCTTTACCGGCGCGGCCTGTACGGCCAATACGGTGAACGTAAGATTCAGAATCTTGCGGAAGTTCGTAGTTCACAACTAAATCCACATCAGAAATATCTAAACCACGTGCCGCCACATCAGTAGCTACTAACACATTCTGGTTATTTGTGGCTTTGAATTTAGAGATCACCTGCGTACGTTGTGCTTGCGACATCAAACTAGAAATACCCATCGCTGGAATACCGTTATCAGTTAAAAAGTGCGCTACGCGATCAACGTTGTTTTTGAAATTTGTAAAAATAATTGTTTGTTTCGGAGTTTCTTTTTTGAAAATCGAAAGTAAGAACTGAGGTTTTTCGCCATCACCTACGTGATAGATCATATCTTTCACGTGATCAGCTTTAGCGACGTCTTTTGAAATATTAATTTCAATCGGCTCAGAACCAAATTGGTAAGCTGTATTTAAAACATCAAAGTTTAAAGTCGCCGAGAACACTAAGAACTGACGGTTACGTTCAATGCGGCTTAAGATGTACTTCATATCATCTTTAAAACCCATATCGAACATACGATCAGCTTCATCAAAAATAATCGCTTTTACTTTTTTAAAATCAACGTGATGTTCTTTGTAGAGATCAATCAAGCGACCAGGAGTTGAAACCATAAACTGTAAGTTACCAGCTAAGGCTTCTTTTTGTTTGTCGTAACCAGTACCACCGTAGAAAGTGGCAGATTTTAAACCCGTGCCTGCAGTTAATTTTAAAATGTTCTCATGAATTTGATCGGCTAATTCGCGTGTTGGAACTAAGATCAGAACTTGGTTAAAAGCTTTCCAATCTTTAAACGCACGTTCATGTTCAGGATGTGTTTCAGCTTTTAAAATACGTTCGATGATCGGAATTAAAAACGCGGCTGTTTTACCAGTTCCCGTTTGTGCAAGACCAGCAACATCTTTGCCGTTTACAATCGGAGAGAAAGCTTGTTCTTGAATCGGAGTCGCGTCGATGTATCCAAGATTTGAGATGTTAGTTTGCAGGCGGCTGTCTAAGTGTAGATCTACGTATTTCATTCAGCCTTTTTTGTAAGTCTTTAGGGGGGCTTAAGTCACGCTTAATGTTCTGCGTTGTTAGACTGAGTTCTGCGCTATAAATTGGCGAAACGCTTGAACAAATTCTTCAAATTTTTCGTAGTGCACCCAGTGCCCTGCACCAGCAAACTCTACACCTGTTATATTGGGGTTCACCGCTAACATTTTCTCATAAGTTTCTTGTTTAAGAATGTGCGATTTTTCACCACGAATTAAAAGCACAGGCATCTTAAAGCTGCTCACTTCAAGCCAGCGGTCTTTTAAATGGCCCTCGTGAGTTATTTCGATCACAGCCTGTTTAGAAAAACGCCAGTCATAAGTGCCATTTTCTTTTTCTTCAAGGTTGGCTTGTAAGAACGTCGAAAGCACTGCAGGTGGCTCTTTCGCATGAAATGATTTTTTAAATTCGTTATCAAAAAATTCTTTCACTGAAGCTTTGTTCGCAAAAGGCGTTGGAATATTATTCAACATATTCTCGTAATAGCCCTTCATTGTGGGATCTGAGTCAGGGCTCATATCTTCAATGGTCAAAGTTCGTACCTTTTGGGGGAACATATGGGCAAAAACCATGGCATTTCGCCCACCCATTGAATGCCCTACCAAGTGAAAACTGTCCCAACCAAGTTCGTCGGTAATTTTGTTTAAATCTTCAGCGAAAATTTCCGGGCTGTAGCCAGAATCAGGCTTGAATGAGCGCCCATGGCCACGTTGGTCATAAATCAAGCATTGAAAATCATTCTCTAAACGGTTGGCGATCTTTCTCCAATTTGCTGCAAAGGCCATCAAACCGTGGATAAAAACCACGCGTTCTTGTGTGTTAGTCCCTAAAATTGAATAGTGAAAGTTCGATAAAAAGCTCATTCATCTCAAGTAATTACTCGACGTGGAGCCATTCCTCAATTAAAAAATAAATCTGGTTTATGTCGATCGAAAAATTTAAAGCTATTCTAAAAAAAGCCCACGCGGACATTGATCCGCAAGCGATCGGCATTATCAAAAAACTAAAAGACAACAAATACGATGGTTATCTGGTGGGCGGAGGCGTTCGTGATTTACTTGTTGGTCTTAAACCCAAAGATTTTGATATTGCAACGAACGCGCTTCCCAATGAAGTGAAGAAAAAAGTTCCGTACTGCTTTATCATCGGCCGCCGTTTTAAATTAGTTCACGCCAAACGTGGCGAGAAAATTTTCGAAGTCGCGACTTACCGCCGTGAAGCCACACAAGAAGAGTTAACCGCTTCTGAATCAACTGATCCGGCATTGCCTGCGGCCCCTGCGATCAGCGCCGATAATTTTTTCGGAAACTTAAAAGAAGATTCTTTTCGCCGTGATTTTACGGTGAATGCTTTATTCTATGATCCTTTATCTGAAGAACTAGTCGATTACTGCGGTGGCCTTCAAGATATCGAATCTTGCACGTTACGAGTGATCGGTGATCCGCATGTGCGTATCAAAGAAGATCCGATTCGTATTTTACGTGCGATTCGTTTATCGCAAAAATTAAGTTTTCAAATTGAAACTGAATTACGTAAATCTATTTTAGAAAACATTGAAGAACTTAAAAAAACTGTGCTTCCACGCCGCCGCGAAGAATGGTTAAAATTTTTCCGCTTATACAATCCAGAAATGGCTTTATGGGAAATGCATGATCTGGGCGTGTTTAAAGCCGTTATTCCGGGATTAGAAGAGTTATTCACTGATTCAGCTAAAGTTGAAGAGTTTTTAAGTTTACTTCGCCGTATTGATCTTGTGGATATCAACACGCAAGACCCGGTTGAATTATTTGGTGCTGTTTTATACGCGTACTTAATCGCCCAGCACGGTTACAATTTTAATATCAATGAAGTGTCTGAAAAAAACAGCTTTCAAGTGTTCTGCAAAGATGAATTAGGTGTGTTCAAAGCCGAAGTGATTGCGATAGTTTTATCAATGCAGTTAATTCACGCGCTAACTCGTCATGATCAGTACTTAAAAAAAGGCGATCGCCGTAAGCGTGCTCTTCTACAAAATCATCACTTTGATTTAGCTTTAAAACTGGGATTAATGTCTGGCGAATTAACAGCTCACGATTTTATTTTCTGGATGCAAGAAAAAGAAAATCATCTTTTTAAACCCCAAAAAGAACAACCGCCTACAGAGCCTTTAACTGATGAAGCTAAAAGTTCT
>CAMLRE010000032.1 GCA_946482355.1 uncultured Bdellovibrio sp. | reverse complement strand
GCCGGCTGAGGTGCAGGAGGTGGGGTATTTGATGAAGCTTGTGCTGCTGGTGACGGTGTCGGTGAGCTTTGAGCTGTGGCTGCTGGTGCAGCGCCAGTTTTAAAACTTGATGTCATCTGTTGAACCTTATCTTTAAATTGTGGAGTCATACTTACCATATGCTCGCGACTGAATTCGCCGAACAGGTCAAAGGCTTTAAGTAAGCGGTCAACGCCTACAGCTTTTAATTGCACATAGCCTTTGCGCACGGGTTCCATGCGAGTTTCAAGTTCGTGGGCAAGAGCTCCCATGTCCTGAAAGCCGAACAGTAAACATGAACCTTTTAGTGTGTGCACATCACGATACAAAGCATCGATCTGTGTGGCATTCAGCTCAGCGGTTTCACTGAGCTGAATTAAACCAGTCACACGCGCCGAGATTTCTTCAATCTCAGCGACAAGTTCCTGTAATGCGGGATCCAGTTGATTATTACTCATTATTAAGCAGCCTTTTGGATTTTTCTGATTAAAGTACGTAAGTCTTCAGCAGATTGAGTTAAACCTTTTGCAGAGTTTAATGTCTCAGATGAAGCTGACATATTTTGTTCAGCAGCAGAAGAAACCGCTTTTACTGAAGTTGCGATGTTTTCAACACCTTTAGATGATTGAACAACTACGCGTGATACTTCATTTGTTGTCGCTGTTTGCTCTTCAACTGAAGCAGCAATTGCACCTGATAAGCTGTTTAATTTTTCGATAGATTGAGAGATTCCAGAAATCGCATCTACGGCTGCAGATGAATCTTTTTGGATAGCACCGATTTTTTGTGTGATCTCTTCAGTGGCTTTTGCAGTTTGTTTTGCTAACTCTTTTACCTCATTGGCAACAACCGCGAAACCTTTACCAGCATCACCAGCGCGAGCCGCTTCGATCGTCGCATTTAAAGCTAATAAGTTAGTTTGTTGGGCGATAGAGCTAATCACTTTGATCACGTTACCGATCTCTTGTGAACTTGTACCAAGTTTAGTGATTGTTTTGTTAGTCTCTTGAGCGTTGTTTAAAGTGTCACGAGACATTTGTGCTGATTCATTCGCAGAACGGGCGATTTCTTTAATAGAAGCCACCATTTCTTCAGTGTTAGTTGCAACGATTTGAACGCCAGAAGCTACTTCAGAAGAAATACCAGTTGCGTATTCAGAATCTTGAGATGTTTTCTTAGCATTGTCAGCCATTTGCGTAGCTACTGCAGTTAATTGAGTTGCAGACGCTGCTAAGCCGCCAGCCATTGACTCTAAAGCGATGATTGTTTTTTGTAATTCAGTTACATCAGTCGCTAATTTTACAACTTTAAATACACGGCCCATTTCATCTGTTACTGGAGAATAACAAGCTTGAATCCAAAGATCTTGGCCAGTTTTAGTTACACGTTTAAAAATGCCGGCTTTAGCTTTACCAGCTTTTAATTCTGGCCAGAAAGAAGCATATTCAGCAGTCATTGTATATTGTGGATCACAGAACATTCTGTGGTGTTTACCTTTAAATTCATCTGTCGAAGAATAACCAGTGGCTTTTAAAAAGTTTTGGTTAGCTTTTAAGATGTTACCTTCAGTATCAAATTCAATGTAAGCATAAGAAGCATCAATCGCGTTGATCACGCCTTTCATGTTTTGACGTTCAATCTCAGCTTCAGTGATATCGTAACGAACACCTAAGTATTTTTTAGGTTTACCGTTATCACCCATGATCGGAGCGATCACAGCATCAACGTAATACGGAGTACCGTCTTTAGCTCTATTTTTTACCATACCACGGAAGATTTTACCGCGACCGATTGTAGCCCACATTTCTTTAAATACTTCTTTAGGCATATCAGGGTGACGAGTCGTATTGTGACCTTTACCGATTAACTCTTCACGAGGGTATTTAGAAACTTCTAAGAATTTCTCATTCACGTTTAAGATATCACCGCGAAGATCGGCTTCAGACACGATACTTGTCATGTTCATGATTTCTGTACGCACTTGTAATTCTTTTTTAGCGTTTGTGATATCAGTTGCGAATTTTACGAATTTAACAGGTTTACCGTCTTTACCTAAAATAGGGTTGTAAGAAGCTAAAATCCAAACTTCTTTACCGTTTTTACCAAAACGTTTGTATTCGTCAGCTAAAAATTCGCCACGGCATAATTTCGCCCAGAATTCAGTGTACGCTGGAGAAGAAGCATATGTTGGATCACAGAACATTCTGTGATGTTGACCTTGAATTTCTGGTAATGAATAACCTGTGCATTTAAGAAAGTTTTCATTTGCCGTAATAACCGTACCATCTAAGTTAAATTCAATCACAGCTTGTGATTTGTTGATTGCATCAACAAAACCTTTTAGGTCTGACTGAGGGTTTGCTTTTGGTGTCGGTTGTTTTTTTGTTTTTGCTGCCATTTTTATCGTGCTCCTTACTGTGTTAGTAAATAAAATTTGTTTTAATTTAAAATTGTTAAACAATTATTAATAAAATTATTAGCAACTATTAATCGGTGTTTTCCTCAGGAAACCATAGGGGTCCCCAGGACTAGATATTTGTTAAGTTTTTTTGACATGACTTGTGTCGCCAAGATCATTCAAGACCAATATCATGGGGATAAAGGTCTGGGTTCAAAGGTGTTCGAGTTTAAATTTGAGATACTAAAGAAACACCTGTATGTTTTTGTTAAGAGGTCAGCACCGCATGAGTTTCAAAATTTACAAACCAAAATACAAATCGCTTTTTAGAAAAATCGCCATTGGCTCTTGGTGGAATGCGGGAGACCCTTCAGTTTATGGTATGGCTGAAGTGGATATGACTGAAGCTTTGAAATTTATTGAAAAAATTAAAGCTGAAAAAAATATTTCGCTAACTCCAACTCACTTAGTAGGCCAAGCAGTTGTTGAATGTTTAAAAGTTCGCCCTGAAGTAAATTCTATTATGATTCGCCATGAAATTTACTATCGCAGAAACATCGATATTTTCTTTCAGGTTAATATCGAAGGCGAAGAAAATGGCGATAAAACAACTAAGGCCGAATTGTCAGGTGTAACGTTAAGAAATTTACAGGCAAAGACTATTTTTCAGCTGGCCGAAGAGTTAAAAAATAAAGCAAACAGACTTAAAAAAAATAAAGAGGGTGAACTGATGCAGGTTCGCTCGACGATGGAATTTATTCCTAATTTTTTAATGAAATATGTTTTACTGGGAACATCTTTTTTAAATTTTGATTTAGGTTTACCACTTCACTGGTTCGGGGTTCCAAAAGATCCGTTCGGAGCCGTGATGATCACAAGTGTAGGTTCTTTAGGAATAGATTGGGGATTAGCACCATTAGTTCCATATTCGCGTTCACCGATGTTACTAGCGGTGGGGGCTGTGCAAAAACAAGCTAAAGTGATTGAAACCGAAGGCCAACCAGACCGCATCGAAGCAAGACCCATGATGAAAATCGGAGTTACCTTCGATCACCGTTTTATGGATGGCGCTCACGCTGCCGAAATGCTTAAAACTTTTAAAGAGTGTTTTGCTAATCCAGATAAATACTTTAATAAATAATTTAATGAGATCGACGCGGTACGGGTTGATTATTGCAACATGTTGCAATAAGTTGACCCATGCCTGTAAAGCCCCAGACGGTCGATTTACCTAAAAAAGCCCTGATTATATCGAAAAACAAGGTCGTTAAATCGATAGCCCGCTATATCTTGGGTGATGCTTTACCGTGCAAGATTGTTCGTTCTGCGCCGGATGGTAAGGTTGTCTTTAAGTCAGCACAGAATATAAAGGTTTTAGTTTTAGATTGGGCCTTACAAGATAAGTTTGGCTCGATCATGAAATGTTTAAAAGAAGCTAAGGCTCGTAAAAATGTGATTGTGGTTAATGTCTTTAACTCAGACGAGCAAAAACGCTGGGTAAGCCAAACACTTCCACAAATAGCCCACAACAATAAAATTTATTCGGTTGAGTTAGATTTTATGGCTATTTCATTAACGATTAGCTTACTCCGTGTGAAGTCGCGCATAACAAAGGTGAAGTGATATGGAAATAGCTTTAGCTATCGCATTTATTTTTATCGTTATTTTATTCATAGCAGGAATGTTTTTTCTTCCTGAATTTTTCGGTGTTTCGAAAGAGAAAAATCCAGAAAGAAAGGATTAAGTATGAGAGATGTTTTACAGGTTCCGGTTGATTTATTTTATACAAAAAATCATCAGTGGCTGGCTGTCGATGAGAACATAGTGACATTTGGTGTAACTGAATATGCCCTTAAGAACCTTGGCGAAGTTGTGTATGTCGATTTACCCGAAGATGGCACGCGCGTAGCTGTAGATGCTGATTTTGCTTCGTTAGAAGGTGTTCGTCATATTATGGATTTATTTTCGCCTTTTAACGGAATGATCACCGAGATCAACTACAATCTGCTTGAAGATCCATCGATTATAAACGATGACCCTTACGGCGAAGGTTGGATTTTTATGGCAGAGCTTGATAACGAAAAAGATTTAGCGTCGTTGTTAAGAAGTTCTGAATATAAATCTCATTTGCAGTCTTTATAGCGACGGTTCGCATTTCGAACAGAAACCATAAAAAACCATAGATAAATTGGCTTTCGAAAAATCAGGAACCTCTTTAAGAGCTTGTTCTATTTTATCGAAGAGAGCTTCGTTACCTTTATTGGTTTTTCCGCAGGCTCTACAAATGTAATAGTGCGGAACTTTCTTTTCGAAAACATACTGATAGATTTTTCCTTTTTTAGGTAAATCCAGCTCTTGAATAATACCTAAAGAAACGAATTTCTCTATATTTCGATATATAGTTACGCGGTCAACATCAGGCACATTGTCGTAAAGTGCTTTTTGCAGCTCTTTAAAAGGAATATGGCGGTTTTTATTATCTAAAAAATATTGAATGATGACTTCTTTTGAGGGCGTCATTCTTAATCCTTTAGATTTTAAAAAGAGAACCAGGTCTTTGTGTTTTTTCATAAAATTTACGTTTTGAAAAACAGATCACAGTCCATTTTTTCTGAACGAATGTGATAGTCTTTTCCTTGAAAATTAAATTTTAATTCTTCGGCGTGTAAAAACATGCGCGACGTTTTATACATCTTGCCCATTTTTTCGTTATAACTATCGTCGTTATAGCGAGCATCACCTAAGATCGCATGCTTTGCTATAGCGGCATGTTTTCTGATTTGATGTTGGCGGCCGGTTTTGATTTCACATAACACTTCAGTGAAGTACTGATTTGTGCGAACCACCTGAACGTGGGTGATACAGTTTTTACGATCGCTGGCTTTACCCTGGGGATTTTTACGGCCTTCGGCTTTATCTGATAGCGGCAGATCCCAGGTTAGCGCTAGGTCTTTATCCTTCCAGCCCCCACGAAGTAAAGCACGGTAAGTTTTTGCACCCGCATGCAAAGCCTGTGATAAGGCTTCATGAAATTTGGGGTCACGCGCTACAACCACTAAGCCACTGGTCTGAGCATCTAAGCGATTCACAAAATTTACGGGGAGTTTTCGCTCCGTAAGCCAATCTAAAAGACTAGGCTTCTCATTGTGTACCGAAACACCTTCCGGTTTGTTGAGTACGATAAAAAAAGCATTATCCTCTAAGACTGAAATCATGTTATTATTTACGAGTTAAGTTATTAAAAAGGCAAGGTTTTATGTCTATCTCTGAAAATGACGAAGAAGTAAAAGTAGAAGCAGCTGCTGAAGAAACAGAAGCTCCTAAAGAAAAAGTAAAAATCGAATTTCCGTTCAGCGAAAAAGTTCGTGAAAAAGCCCCAAAAGCTTTTGAAGTGGCTGAAAACGTAGCGACCCAATGGAAGAACGACGAAAAATTCGAAGTGGGCCTTCCGCACCCGTTAGCTGAAGTAGCGGCGGTTAAAGCTTTAGAAAAAGCTAAAGAAGTTGAAAAAAAACTTGAAGAAAAAGGTGTGATCACGGCTGCCAAAATGGGTGTTGAGATAGCAAAACTTCAGGCGCAATCATTACTTTCAAAAATCAAAAAATCATAAACTGAAAGCGAAGATGTATGAATCGCGACGAGCGTATTAAAAACATTTTACAGCAGTTAAACCCTGTCGTTTTCGAATTAAAAAACGATAGTAGCAAACATGCCAATCACGCTGGCCACATGGGTGTTGAACCCACAGGTGAAACTCATTACAAATTAAAAATTGTCTCTGAAGTTTTTAAAGGAATGGGCCGTGTTGATCGTCAGCGTAAGGTTTATGATCTTTTAAGATCTGAATTCAATTCAGGCCTTCATGCGCTTGAGTTAAAAACTCTAACTCCAGAAGAAGCCAAAGGTTAATTCACTTTGGCATCGTCAAATTCACCCATCTTAGCTATTGATTTTGGTACAAGTAATTCACTTGTCGGGTGTGTTTATAACGGCGAAAAAACATTGGCGCTTCCGATTGATGATCTTAATTCTGATCCAACTATGATGCGCACACTTTTATATTTTCCAGATCCTGATGTGTGCTACTATGGTCAACGCGCCATTGATGAGTTTTTAGAAAACGATATGGAAGGGCGCTTATTCCGTTCTTTTAAAACGCATTTACCCAATCAGGGCTACTTAGGAACAGTATTTAATAACCGTATTTTATCTTTAGAAAACATTATTGGTTTATTTTTATTAGAATTAAAAAAACGAGCCGAAAAAGCGATCGGGCAGAAAGTTACCCACGTTGTGATGGGAAGGCCGGCCCGCTATTCTATGGATGAAGTGTCAGATGGTTTTGCTCTTCACCGTATGGAAAAAGCCTGTAAGTTTGCAGGTTTTACCGATGTGCAGTTCGTACCAGAACCGCTGGCGGCCGCGTTTGATTACCGAAGATCTGCTACAGAAGAAAAAACAATTCTGATCGGCGATTTCGGTGGTGGTACAAGTGATTTTACGATCATGCGTATTAACCCCAAAGAATTCAGCAAAAAAGATGTTCTATCTATCGAAGGTTGCCCGATGGCGGGTGATGCGCTTGATAGCGTTTTTATGGCCAATAAACTCAACGAATACTTCGGGGCCAAAACCAGATATATGCTGCCTTTGGCAAGAAATGTAATGACGATGCCTCCGGCTGTGATGATGCGCTTAAATCATCCAGCGCACATTGTGCATTTAAAAGAAAAAGACACTTATGAATTCGTTAAAGAAGTCAGAAAGTGCGCCTTAACACCAAAAGATGCAGCTGGCGTTGATCGTCTATTTGCGATGATTGAAGATAATCAGATCTTTCCGTTTTTTGAAAGTATCGAAGCCAGTAAAAAAGAATTATCAAAATCTGATAAATCAAATTTTAAATTCGATTACCCAGATATCGAAGTTTATGAAACGTTCTCAAGTGATCAATTCACCACTTGGGCCACAGATGTAAAAAATAATATTATCAATGCCTTAGACAGATCTCTTCAAAAATCAGGTTTAACTGAAAAACAAATCGATTTAGTGTGTCTAACAGGCGGAACATCAAAAGTTCCTCTGATTAGAAAAGAATTTGAAGCCCGATTTGGTCAAGAAAAGCTGCAAACTCAAACCGAATTCCATAGCGTAACAGCAGGGTTAGTTGAAGTGGCCAGTCTTTGGGAAAAAGGCTCAACAGTCTCTTAGAAATCGTTTAATTTTAATTTTAAATCTTCGATGAGCGATTTAACTTTGTCTAATTGCTCTTCTTCTGGGGATTTTGCGGCCGGTTTTTGATCAAGATCTGACCATGAGCCCATGGCAGATTTTAGGTCTGTAGACATAGAAGACCATTTAACCTTAGCTAAACCTTGCAGTTCAGACGGGTTTAATGCGCTGCTTTTAGCGCTGCTGCTATTCTTTGAAGACTTCTTGTTGCTCATTACTCTAGTTGTGTTGCCTTTGACTTCTATGGTACTAATATCACTTTGAAAATCAAGGGAGAATTGCATGTCTCAAGATATTATCTACACAATGAAGGGTGTCTCTAAAGTTTACCCTCCAAATCGTTTCGTTCTAAAAGATATTTATTTATCATATTTTTATGGCGCAAAAATCGGCGTTTTAGGTCTGAATGGTTCAGGTAAATCATCATTGCTAAGAATTATGGCTGGTGTTGACACTGAATTTTTAGGTGAAGCATTTCCGGCAAAGAAGATGAAAGTCGGCTACTTAGAGCAAGAACCTCAATTAGATGAAACACTAAATGTGCGTGATAATATTTTCTCACAAATGGGTGATCTTCCACGCTTGATGAAAGAATACAATGCGATCAACGATAAATTTTCTGATCCTGATTTAGATCCGGATGAAATGAACAACCTGATCGAAAAACAAGGTGAGCTTCAAGAAAAAATCGAACAAATGGGCGGCTGGGAAGTTGACCAAAAAATCGAATTAGTGATCGATGCTTTACGTTGTCCAGAACCAGATAGCCCCGTGACTCACTTATCGGGTGGTGAAAAACGCCGTGTCGCTTTAGCCCGTTTAATCATGTCTAATCCCGATATTCTGTTACTAGATGAGCCGACGAATCACTTGGATGCTGAATCAGTAGGTTGGCTTGAACAATACTTAGCAAAATTCCCGGGCACAGTTATCGCGGTAACCCATGATCGTTACTTCTTAGATAACGTAGCTGGATGGATTTTAGAATTAGACCGCGGTGAAGGTATTCCTTGGAAAGGAAATTACTCTTCTTGGTTAGAGCAAAAAGACAAACGTTTAGCGCAAGAACAACAGTCTCAATCTAAAAAAGCTAAAACATTAGAGCGCGAGTTAGAATGGATCAGACAAGGTGCGAAAGCCCGTCAGTCTAAATCAAAAGCGCGTATTCACGCTTACGAAGATTTATTAAAAGAACCTTCAGCTGAAAAATTACAAGAGATGTCGATCTACATCCCACCGGGACCTCGTTTAGGTAACATCGTGATCGAAGCAACAGGCGTAACAAAAGGTTACGGTAAAAAGTTATTATTAGATAACGTTGATTTCACGATTCCTAAAGGAGCTATCGTGGGCGTTATCGGACCAAACGGTGCCGGTAAATCAACATTATTCAAAATGATCACAGGTAAAGAAAAACCAGATTCTGGTACTTTCAAAGTCGGAGAAACAGTTAAGATCGCGTACGTTGATCAAACGCGTGAAACTCTTGATCCGAATAAAACAATCTTTGACGAATTATCTGGCGGAGCTGATTTAATTAAATTAGGTAACCGCGAAGTTCCAGCTCGTCAGTACGTAAGCTGGTTTAACTTTTCGGGCACAGACCAACAGAAAAAAGTGGGCACATTATCAGGTGGTGAAAGAAACCGCGTGAATATGGCTAAAATCTTAAAAGAAGGTGCAAACTTATTACTTCTAGATGAGCCAACGAATGACTTAGACGTAAATACAATGCGTGCGCTTGAAGAAGCGTTAAACGAATTCGGCGGATCGGCGATCGTGATTTCCCATGACCGTTGGTTCTTAGACCGTGTTTGTACGCACACTATGGCCTTTGAAGGGGATTCAAAAGTTTACTTCTACCCAGGAAGCTTCTCAGAGTACGAAGAAGACCGCAAAAAACGCATGGGTGAAGATGCAACTCCTAAGAGAATCCGTTATAGAATGATCGACCAGTAAGGTTGATTAATCATTAACGAGTTAGTGATTTGATTATAAAAAAAGCCGCTTGAGTAAAATCAGCGGCTTTTTTTTATTTCTTCTCGGGGGTCATTACTTCGTCGGTGAATGTGACAAAGTGAAATTTGAATTTTCGTGGGTAGGTTTCAGCCCATTTTTTTACGACTAAAACCATTTCGTTTCTAACTTGTTCACGGGCTTCGGGTGATTTTTCACCGTAATAATCACAGTAAACTGTTAAGGCATCACCGCTTGTGTCAGTCCACATCGGGCGGGCAAATACATGATCGGGTGTTTGCGCTTGGCTCATGACTGGAAATAACGATTGTTCAATCGCTGATTCAACTCTTTCGTCACGTTGGTGGGCCAGAGTATTCCAGCCCCATTGTGTGAAAAGACCAAGTGCTGCTAAAGCGATAATCCCCAATACGAATTTCATCAACCCTCAAAATTTTAGAATAAGTATCTGCGGTAAGCGACAGAGCTAATTAAACCCATACCTAACATCGTGGTTAACATTCCCGATCCACCGTAACTTAAAAGCGGAAGCGGAACACCCACGATCGGAAGAAGTCCGATAACCATGCCGATATTAATAAACATATGCCAGAACAGATAAGAGAGCACTCCGACGGTTATCAGTGCTCCGTATTTGTCACGGGCGTAAGCCGCGATTCTCAAACCCATAAGGTAGAGAACGATAAATAAACCTAAAGTGGTGATGCTGCCGATAAATCCGTGCTCCTCACTTAAAACCGAAAAAATAAAATCCGTATGCCGCTCGGGTAAAAACTCAAGTTGGG
>CAMLRE010000031.1 GCA_946482355.1 uncultured Bdellovibrio sp. | reverse complement strand
CGCGGAAATAAACTTTCCATGTGTTCAACGATTTCACCTTTTAAAGTTTCAATCGAAGATTCCATAAGTAAGTAATTACCTTTTGGATCAAACTGAACTGAACGTAACCAAGAAGAACGAGTTACATCAGTTTGTGAACCCCAGAACATTTGGCGTAAGACCGGAGATGGTTTGTTAATTTCAACGGTGATTGTGTGTTGGTTTTCATCGGTAATAAGAAACTCGTTAATTAAACGCTCAGGTTTGTTCACGTCTGATTCAAACTTCCAGGATTGGTCAGCAATTAGTTGTAAATAATTGCCCGCTTTACGAAAGAACGCGATCTCGTGCCCCATGGCATACACTTGATCATATAATTTTGAATCGTCATCAAAGATTGAAGAGTGTTGAAGATCAGCGCCGTATAAAAAATCACGATTAAAGATTTGTGATTTAACAAACGTAACTGACGTTTTAACTTCTTTCGTTGAAGGAGTCATATGCTGTGACCACTGGCTTGGAGCGATCTTAGCCGATAGTTTGTGTGACAGTTCAACCTGTTCGATTTTTTCAACAACGGCGTCGTTTGTTTTTTTCGCGCAAGCGCCAAATGCTAGAACAGAAATTAAGGCTAAAGTTAATTGTAACTTCATATAGGTATTCCCCTCGAGATTGGGCTAAGAGGTACCTAAATTGTGGGGGATATTCAATGCAAATTACGGCAATTTATCATAATCAAAAGTTATGAACTATTGCCGTAAAGTTCAGCTGTTAAAAAGATGTTATAAGCGCTCTAAGCGGGCGTACTTAGCCACGAACTTCTTGATCGTATTATCTTGAAATAACACGCTAATTTTTAAATTATCGCCAGAACCTTCGGTGGCAAAGATCGACCCAGCCCCAAATGTTGGATGACGAACCTTCATACCCTTAGCGTAACCGCCTGAAGATGATGACGCTGCTTGTGAGTACTCGTCGTAATCAGGAAAGCTTTGATGATCGTCGTAAGAGCTTTGTTTTTTACTGCCCCAACTGTTCGTTTGGCCAAAGCTTCCGTATTCGGAATCGCTATTGCGCTGGCCGTAGCGGGATGCAAAGTTATTTACCCCAAACGCTGTCACCGCAGACGTTTTCTGCAGTAATTCTTTTGGAATTTCATTAATAAAACGAGAAATAGGATTCATCTGCTCTTGGCCCCACACGCGACGAATTTTCGCGTGAGTCATCCAAAGTTTTTTGCGTGCGCGAGTCATTCCCACATAAGCTAAGCGGCGTTCTTCTTCAAGATCGTGATTTTCAATCTCGTCAGCACCACCGCGAATTGACGGAAATAAACTTTCTTCGCAACCCACGATAAACACATACGGGTACTCTAAGCCTTTAGAAATATGTAAAGTCATCATCGTGACTGCGTTTACGTTTTGATCCACCTGATCTTGATCAGAGGCTAAAGTCATTTCTTCTAAGTAGTTTGATAAGGTCGCTTCATCGCCGCGTTCTTTTTCAAACTGCACGATGGCGTTATCTAACTCTTCTAAGTTGTTAATACGGGCTTCAGCTTCTGCTGTATCTTCTTTTTTAAGAGTTGTTACATATTCAGTGCGATCTAAAACGATCGAATAGAATTCAGATAATTTAAAACTGTCTTTTTGCGAAATTAAACCTTCGGCTAATTCTAAGAAACGGCGAAGTTTACCGGTTGTACCTGCATTGAAAACTTTGGTGTCGATCGCTTTTTGAATAGCTTCAAAAAATGAAATTTTCTCGCGAGCTGAAATTTCATCGACTTGTTCAACAGTGGTTTTACCAATACCGCGGGCCGGAACGTTGATAATACGTTTCACTGCGATATCGTCTTTAAAATTAATCGCCATACGTAAGTACGCAATTAAATCTTTTACTTCGGCACGTTCATAGAAACGAATGCCGCCAATTAAGCGGTACGGAATCATTAATGTTCTAAGTTGTTCTTCCAGAACGCGCGATTGCGCATTGGTTCTGTAAAAGATAGCAAAGTTATTTAAACTTTCGCCCACGTTCATTAATTCTTCGATCGATTTAGCCACGTATCTAGCTTCATCGTATTCGTTACGCTCTTCACGCACGTGAATTAATTCACCAGGTTCGTTATTTGTGAATAACGTTTTATCTTTACGTTCAGTGTTGTTGGCAATCACTTTCGTGGCCGCTTTGACGATGTTTGCTGAAGAACGATAATTTTCTTCTAATTTTACAACAGTGGCATTAGGAAAATCTTTTTCAAAATCTAGAATGTTACTGATATCAGCTCCACGCCATGAGTAGATCGATTGATCTTCATCACCCACAACGCATAAGTTTTTATGAGCTGCCGCTAACTGTTGAACCAGTAAATACTGAATACGGTTTGTATCTTGGTACTCATCGACCATGATGTAGCGGAAAGTTTTTTGATACTCTTCAAGTAACCCAGGATACATCTTAAAAAGTTCGTGAGTTTTTAATAATAAATCATCGAAGTCTAAAGCGTTAGCGCGCTTCATTTCTTCTTCGTAGCGTGTGTACACTTCTAATGTTTTTTGATCGATCACGGTTTTAGAACCGTTGCGCATATTTTCAGGCGCTAAGCCTAACATCTTTGAATTGCTGATGCGGTGTTGGAAGCTTTTTGGCGGAAACATTTTGTCGTTAATGTTTAGAGCCTGCATCACTTTTTTAATTTGCGCTAACTGATCTGAAGAATCGTAGATCGTGAACGGTTTTTTGTAATCAAGCATCTCGATATGGCGACGTAAAATACGCACACAGAAACTATGAAAAGTACTGATCCATAAATCGCGGGTGACGGGTACACCGATGTCAGAAAGAAGGTTATAAATACGGTGTTCCATCTCTTGGGCGGCCTTATTGGTAAAGGTCACACATAAGATTTCTTCAGGAGCGCAGATACCCTGGCCGATCAAATTGGCCATTCGATGGGTCAATACACGGGTCTTACCAGAGCCGGCTCCGGCTAGGATAAGCAAAGGACCGTCTAAAGTTTCGACAGCTTTTTTTTGAGTTGGGTTCAAATTTCGTGTAAGGTTTTCAACGACGCTCATTAGGGGTTAATTCATACCCCTGAAAATTGAGAAATTCGACAAAATACCCTATATTTGACGCAATGAATTTCACTCGTATTTCAACACGTTTTTGCGTGCTTTTTTTAGGTGCATTCCTTCTCGCTTTTACGGGCTGTAAACCAGCTCCCAACGAGCAGACGGCTAATGGCGATTTAACGGTGCAAATTCCTCTATCTGAGACCTCAAATGGCGATAGTGAATACCTTTTAAAAAGTGTAACTCTTAAAGATGTTTCAAATTTACGTGAAGTGCGCGGAAAATACGCCCAGTTTTTCTATGCTCCGGGCTTAGTTGAAGGCCGTTTAGCGGGTAGTTCACCGATTGCTTATTTTGCTAAAACGAAAAATGAAACTTACGTGGCTAAAGATGCTTTATCTTTACAGATGGCAACGCTTTATTACCACATGCAAAGCTTAATCACTTGGGCGCAGGATTTAGGAATCACGGTCAAAGGCCCTTTTCAAATTGGTTTAAATACGAAAATTAAAGGTGATGAAGCTGTTCAGGCTAATAATGCATTTTATGACGGCCGTTCAAAAGCGATGTTATTTGTTCCGTACACAGACCGTGAAATGCCGATTTCAGTAAATGCCGGAATTATCGCGCATGAGTTCTTTCATTCTATTTTCTATAGTAAAGTTTTAGGGCCCTTAAGCAAAAAGCATGTAACAATCTCACAGCGTTTGTCAGATGAAAACGTACATAGTTTAGAAGGCTGGGGCGAACATAAAA
Source organism: uncultured Bdellovibrio sp. (assembly GCA_946482355.1). The sequence goes on along the minus strand of CAMLRE010000031.1, from coordinate 6,645 downwards.
AAATCGCTGCCGGAAGTTTAACTGAGGTTGAATTATTTAACGAAACCTACTTACGCGGTATCAACGAAGGCTTAGCTGATTTCTGGGGTTGGGCTTATACCGATGATCCAGATTTTATTAAGTGGTCGCTATCTACTCACGTTAAAAAGCGCAGCTTAAAAAAGCCTGAACAAGTGAACTATAAAACTGATAACGACATTGAAGCGGCTGTTGTTGAAGCGCAAAATATTGCAGATGATCCGTCACAAGCTTTATCGAATTTCATTTACGATGTGGGAACACCGTACGCGCGTTTTTTAAAAGAACTTGTATCTGTGAAAATGAAAAACGAAGGCTTAATGCGTGCTGAGGCTAAAAAAGCTGTAAGCCAGTTTATTATTACATTTATCGAACATCTCGGTCATGATGCTTTGGCTTTAAATAAATCAGAACGTCTTTCAACTCAGTCATTGTTCAAGGCTGTGGCTGAAGCCGATGCTGGTCGCCAATCAAAAGATCAATGCGAGCTTATTATTCAGTATTTAAATTCACCACTGCAAAAAGAAGACGTGATCGCCGCAAAATATACTTGCGAAAAAGAAGAAAACGTAGATTCTTATAAAGTGGTGGCTCCATGATAATTCGTTTTTTTATTTTGTTAAGTCTTTTAGTTTCTGCTGTAACGGCACAGGCCCAGCATGAAATTCAAATCTATGCTCCTGGTTTTCAATTTCGTTATGAAGAAGGTTCTGATCAAAGCATCGATCTTCGTGGTTATTCGCATTATTCTGTAAACTACATGTATGACCGTTTGTTGCTTGGTCTTGAACACAATGCTTCTCAAGACAACACAGGCAGCACTTCATTAGGCGTAAAAACGCAAATGAAAGAATGGAATTTCTTAGCAGGCTTTAGCTTAGCTAAAATGGAATTTCAAAATTTAACACCGAACACAAATCTTGAGTTACTTATTTTCGGAGTCGTAGGGCAGACAAAAGCAGAAATTGAAACATCTTTAAATGGCCAATCACAAACGGATACGTCTGATCCAGAACAAGTGCTGGGTCTTGGTGGCTTAGTGTTATTTCGCTTAGATTATTTTATTGTGGGCGTTGATACACGCTACATGCAATCAGAGGCTTATCAGCCAAAATCTGTTTCAGTCAGCACTGTTAAACTTGGTGTAAATTTCGATTATTAAAATAAAAAAGGTATAAAAAGTGAAAAAGCTGTTGGTTGGATAACCTAACAGCTTTTTGTGCTTACCTGACATCCAGCTTTCGGATTTAGTAGATCCGGAAAGGAGGCAAGCATGCGTAAATCCAATTATTTACGTTATCGACGCCTACTTAGTATTTCTAAAGAAGTCCTAAGATTATTTTTGTTGATCCTTGTGATCATCATAGTAATTCGAAGTATTTAGAGATCTAGTTGTTGCACGTTGGTTCCTAGATCTTGATTTGTAATCAAGACCATCGTCCTGCGGCGGTGGCATCCTATGGACAGGGGATTTAAAATCCTTGTGTGATGAACGGTAGAACATGGACGGATGTTGTTAGGTTTATCCGCTTCTAAAATAAAAAAAGGCGACTGGTTAGTCGCCTTTTTCAATCTTTAAATTTTCAAAAAAATTATTTTGCAACTTTTTGTACGAAAGCTGAAGTTAAACGGTTTTTCTCCATTAATTCTTTTTTGTACTCTTGTGCTTCGTTTAAGCTATTAAATAAACCAACTTGTACACGGTACATTGTTTTACCGTTTACATTTGCTGGAACAGAGTTCGCTTTATAACCGCGAGCTACTAATGACTCAGTCATTTTTGTGGCTTCAGCTTCAGAAGGGTAAGAACCCACTTGAACTGTGTATGTCGCCATTGTTTTAGCTTTAGCTGGAATGCTGGCAACTTCTCTTTCAGGTGCTTCGCCGTTAGCTTCGTCTAATGTCACTTCTTTGACATCTTTAACTTCTGGTTTAATTGTCTTAATAGTTTTTGTGCCGTGTTCAGCTACCGCTTCACCGTGACCTGCTGCTGCGGCCGCTGTTTCACCGTGAGTTTCTTCACCTTCAGATGAAAACTCTTCAGCCATTTTTGCTACATCAGCATCAGTGATTTCGCTTTCAGAAGCTGTAGTTGTAGCCGTTCCTTCAGTGTGCGTTGCATTTTCAATAGTTTGACGCTCTTCAGTTTTTTTGTTCGGCTCAAGTAACGCAAGACGGTGCTGGTTATCTGAATATTTCTTACCTACGAACGTTCCGATTGAGAACGAAAATAACGAGATAAAGAAAACTAAGGCTAACTCGATAATGCGATTTGTATTCATTGTCATAAATTGCTTCCTGTCAATTTTGGGTATAGCTTACATCTTATCAACAGGCGGAATCTATGGGAAAGTCTAGTTTTGACTCGGTACGATCAAATGAAATCTATAACGAAGCTATGAAGGCTGTATTAGCCGGAAGAGCCTGTTTATTGGGGTATTTTGGTAAAATAAACAACGTCGAAGAGAAAGATAAAGCCGCAGGCCTTGTCAGTGAAGCCGATCGCGAGAGCGAAGCGCTGATTAAAGGGATGTTAGCCAAATCATTTCCTGATTTTGACTTCTTAGGCGAAGAAACAGCCTACCTTGAAGGCAAAGAACAATTCACAGCATCATCGCGCCCACGTTGGATTCTAGATCCTTTAGACGGCACAACAAATTTTGTTCATAAGTTCCCCATTTTTTGTATTTCATTAGCCTTAGAAGTAAACGGCGAAATCGAAGTGGGCATCATTGATATGCCGATGTTAAATCAAACTTTTACGGCCATTAAAGGCCAAGGCGCTTGGTGTATTCAACCCGATGGCACAAGAGAAAAACTTTCAGTTTCAAAAACAGAAAACTTCGAACAAGCTTTCATGGCCACAGGTTTTGTAAATGAAAAACGCGAAGTTTTATCAGAGCAATTAAAGATCTTCGAAGACGTCGTCTGGAAAGCCCAAGCCGTGCGTAGACCGGGCGCTGCCGCCTACGATTTGGCTCTGATTGCCTCAGGAGTTTTTGATCTTTACTGGGAAAAAAATCTAAAACCATGGGACTCAGCTGCAGGCTTACTTCTTGTCAAAGAAGCAGGCGGAATCATTCTCACTTACGAAGGCGAAAACTACGATCCGTTTAAAAAATCCTCAATCGCAGGCAACGAGACCATAGTCCGTAAATTCCAAAAAGAAATCCAACCCATCATCACCAAATAAAACAAAAATCCTCTCTACAACCGCGAGGAATTTTTTCAAAGAAAAAATGACAAAACCAACTCTCGCGTTACGAGTAAATTAAAACCTCTTCAAATGCGAGTTCTGAAAAATTCCTAAAAGGAATTTTTTAGCATGTCTGAGTATTTGAAGAGGTTTTAATTTGCTCGTCCTAGACGGAAGCCCTGTCATTTTTTCGTCAAAAAACCAACTGGACTCCGCCATAGTTTTGGATCTTTTTTGCCGAGACTTTTGTTCAGTCACACGTATTTAACACCTCAAATGTAATAATTTTGACGGTAGAACTGGCACGCTAGACCTTCATCCGTGGTGTCGCTTTGCCATTCGACAAAGGTCGATTTGGCATTGGCGTTGCTTTGTCATGATATTGGTAAAAGAAGTTTTCATGGAGGAAAACGTGGCTGAAGAAAAAGCAGTAAAGACAGAAGCAGCACAAGCCGGCGATGCAGCCAAGAAGTCTGGACAAAAGCCTATGGTCTTAATCGGCCTGGTTGTTGTGAATATGTTAGTGGTTTTAGCGGTGGGTTTCATGGTTTGGAAAGGCCGTAAGATCGAAGCTGAAAAGCCAACAATCGACCATGTAGTGGCGGGCGAAGAAAAAACTAAATTAAAAGAAGACGCCATCAAAGAAACTGAAATCGGTAAAGTTATTCCTCTTGAAACATTCGTTGTGAACTTAGCAGGTTCTAAAGGCCGTAAAGTTTTAAAAGTGAATATGGAATTAGAAGTTAAAGGTAATAAAGAAGGCGACGGTAACATCATCGCTGAAATCGACACGCGTAAAGCGCAAATCCGCGATTTCATTATTATTATCTTATCAAGCAAGTCTTACGAAGAAGTATCAACGAAAGACGGTAAAGACTTCTTAAGAAATGAAATTAAAGACAATATCAACACGTTCTTATCAAAAGGTAAGATTACAAACGTGTTCTTCACAGAAATTATTTACAACTAATCAATTGGTTTAGGAGAAGATCGGTATGAATCAAATTCTATCGCAAAGTGAAGTAGATGCCCTGTTAGCCGCAGTCAGTGACGGCGATGTTGGCACATCTGACTCAGGATCTTCTAGCAGTTCTGGCGGCTCAAGTATGGGCGGAGGTGGCGGTGGTGGCACTTCTGCCGGGCCAAAAGACAAAAATGTCATCGCCTATGACTTAACATCGCAAGATAGAATTATTCGTGGAAGACTTCCGCAATTAGAAGTTATCTACGAAAAATTCATGCGTGCGTTTCGTGTATCGTTATCATCAGCTTTAAGAAAAATTGCTTCAATCACATTAACATCAACAGAGTTTATTAAATTCGGTGAGTTCATCAACACCCTCCCGATTCCAACGTGCATGAGCGTCTTGCGTTTTAATAACTTACGTGGATCTGCCTTATTCGTGATCGAAGCAAAACTGGCTTACGCGCTGGTGGATTCATTCTTCGGTGGATCTGACCGTCCGTACTCAAAGTTAGACGGTAAAGAGTTTACACCGATTGAATTACAGATCGTGAAGAAAGTCGTAGAGTTAGCTATCGGCGATCTTGAACAAGCTTGGTCAACAATCGAAGTGATCGGTTGTTCGTTCCAACGTACCGAGATCAATCCACAGTTCGTGGGTATCGTGCCTCCGACAGATGTGGTTATCGCATCAACTTTTGACGTTGAGTTAGAAAATATCAACGGAACAGTTTCAATCGTTATTCCGTACGCAACGATTGAGCCGATCAAACAAAAGCTATCGACAGGTTTCCAGGTCGAGTCGGATCAAACAGATAAAAAACTTTGGACAGCGATTATCAAAGAACAATTATTAGATACAGTTGTCGACATCAAAGTAAATCTTGGTGAAACACAAATTCAATTAAAAGACATGATGGATTTAAAAGTAGGGGATGTTATCCCGTTAACTCAGGATTCATCGGGTGAATTAGATATTCAGGTAGAAGACGTGAAGAAATTCAAAGGCTACTACGGAATTCACCACGGAACAGTGGCTGTGCAAGTCACAAGACAAATTGAGAAATAACTTAACACGGAGGAAAAAACATCATGAGTAACGATCCAATGGACAAAGTCCTAGAACAGCTCGAAGAGCAAGAGCTCGGCGGAAACGCTGCTGGCGGTGGTTCTGCTGGTAATGCCACAAAAGACAGAAATCTAAATTTAATTTTAGATATTCCATTAAAAGTTACAGTAGAGCTTGGCCGTACAAAAATGCCGGTGAGCGATTTACTTAACTTAACGCAAGGTTCAGTGATCGAGCTTATGAAACTAGCCGGTGAACCGATGGAAGTTTTAGTGAATGAAAAACTAATCGCCCGCGGTGAAGCCGTGGTGGTGAATGAAAAATTCGGTGTTCGTTTAACGGATATCATCAGCCCGACAGAAAGAATCGAGCAATTAAAATGATGCAAAAAATAATTTTATCGGTAGTGGTTGTTTTATCAGTAGCTTTCGCAAGTTTAGCCAAAGCGGCTGACGAAGTTAATGTTGCAGGAACTGCAGCTGCAGGTACTGAAGCGCAAGCTTTAGCTCCGACAATTTCTAAATCAACTCCAGAAAGTGAAATTCCGTTAAAGCTTGAAAAAGCTACAACAGGTCAGGAGAACACATCTCAAGCCGGTAAGTTATTTTTAACTTTATTTGTATTAGTAGGTATGGGTGGTGCAGGTCTTTATTTAGCTAGAAAGTACGCTTTCTCGAATAAGATCAATAAATCAAACATGCAGATCAAAGTTTTAACGCAACATCATTTAGGGGCGAAAAAATCGTTAGCAATTATCCGTGTAGCTGGCGAATCAATCCTAATCGGTGTGACTGATCAAAATATTTCAATGATCAAGTCATTAGCGTTAATTGATGATGAAGTACCTGCTGAATTACCTTCACAAAGCTTTGCTGAAACAATGGCTGCCGGTGGTGGTGAACAAATCGTGCAAAGTAAAGAAATTACTGAATTAGCCGGTGAAGTAGAAGATGACTTTTCTTTTGCCGGAATTAAAACAAATGTTTCGCAAAAACTTAAATCCATGAGGAATTTTCAATGATTAAACGATTATCAATCGTTGCATTCTTACTTTCTCTGTTCGTAGGAACATTTGCATTTGCGCAAGTGACGCTTCCTACAGTGAACTTAGGATTTAAGACAACACAAAATCCTGGTGAAGTTGTTAATGCCATCAAGCTAGTTTTAGTGATGACTGTATTAACTTTAGCACCGGCGATTTTAATCATGATGACGGGTTTTACCCGCATTTTGATCGTGTTATCTTTCTTACGCCAAGCGATGGGTGTGCAGCAGTTGCCACCGAATCAATTATTGGTGGGATTAAGCTTATTTATTACATTTTTTGTAATGAACCCAGCGATCACTGAAATTAACCAAAAAGCTTTACAGCCTTATATGGCCAATACAATCACGCAA
>CAMLRE010000030.1 GCA_946482355.1 uncultured Bdellovibrio sp. | reverse complement strand
TATTAAATGAAGTTTACCAAAAATTAGGAATGAGCGAATACCACGTTTTCTTATCAACTCGTCCTGAAAAACGTATGGGTTCAGACGAAGTTTGGGATAAAGCCGAAGGCGCTCTTCAAAAAGCGTTAGAAATTTTAAATATCCCATTCACTGTAAATCCAGGCGATGGAGCGTTCTACGGACCAAAACTTGATATTATGTTCGTTGATGCGCTTAAACGCCCTTGGCAGTTAGGCACAATCCAGTGTGACTTTAACTTACCGATGAGCTTTGATTTAAAATACACTGGTGAAGACAATGCTGAACATCATCCGGTTATGCTTCACCGTGCGGTATTAGGCTCTTTAGAGCGTTTTATCGGCGTTTACCTTGAACACACGGCTGGCCACTTACCAATGTGGATGGCTCCGACTCAGGTCACAATTCTAAACGTTACTGACCGTGTAAACGAATTCTGCGAAAAAGTAGAAAAACATTTACGTTCGAACGGTATTCGTGTGGAATTTGATCGTAGAAGCGAAAAACTGAACTTTAAGATTCGTGAAGCTCAGTTAATGAAATCACCATACATGATTATCGTAGGTGATAAAGAGGCTGAAGCGGGGACTGTGTCGATCCGTTTAAGCGATGGTACTTTACATAACAACATTTCGTGGGAAAATGCTTGCGAAATGATTATAAAGAATAGAAACAATAGAGAGCTTAAAGCTTCGATAGAAGCACCGGCTCAGGCGTAACTTTAGGAGGCGTCCCATTAATCAGTTTAATAATAACCGCCCAGGCGGTGGATCAGGCGGAGCAGGAAAACCCCCAGGTGCAAAACCAGGTGGATTCAATCGTTTTGACAGAGATAAAAAACGTGGAGACAAAGATGGTCTTCGTGTAAATCGTGACATTCGTGCCCCACAGATTCGTGTGATTGATGAAAACGGTGAAATGCTTGGAGTTATGACTGTACCAGAAGGTCTTCGTATTTCTGAAGATCGTGGTTTAGATCTTATCGAGATCGGACCTACAGCTCAGCCACCTACTTGTAAAATCATGGATTATGGTAAGTACAAGTATGAAAACAAAAAGAAAGCAGCAGCTTCTCGTAAAAAACAAGTGATTGTTGTGATCAAAGAGATTCAAGTTCGTCCAAGAACTGACGTTCACGATTTCGAAACGAAAATGAAGCATGCGCGCCGTTTCTTGCTTGAAGGCGACAAAGTTAAAGTTAACTTACGTTTCATGGGCCGTGAGATGTCTCACCAAGAAATGGGTTTAGAAGTTATTAACCGTGCGATTGATTTCGTTAAAGACTTAGCGATCGTTGAAGCGGCTCCGAAAACTGAAGGTAAGAACATGTTTACAATGCTTGCCCCGGATCCAGCTAAAATTAAAGAGTACTTAAAAGCGAATCCTCCGAAAGGTCAGAAAGAAGTTCTTCCTGAATTATCGAAGGAAGATCTTTCGTCGACTTCTCACACAGAAGAGCATGACGAGTAAAAATCTCGAAAAGTTATCATTCAAAAAGCTCAGATCAAGATTTGGTCTGGGCTTTTTTATTTTTAGCATCGGAAGTACGACTTTCGCTGATACAGCCTCACGGTATTCAAAGAAATTTGTAAAACAATCGGTACATTCAATAGAGTTTAAAAACTTATGCACAGGTGAAGTTACAAAGATTCCAGCGAATGTGCATCTTGAACTATGGTCTTCAAACTGTGGTAATTGTTTACAAAAAATCGAAGATAAGAAGTTTGTTAAGGGCGCTATTTTTATCAGTATCGACGAAGCTAAAGAAGATCAGGCTGCGGCCTGTGAATTAGCGAAGACATACAAAATAAATAGCCTGGTTGATTCAAGCCAAGGTTTTCAAAAGATGATTGGTGAGGGCTATCCCATTCCCGCAGCTTTTACTGTGAAGAAAAATAAAATCACTAAAGCCACGTTCGGTTATTGGCGAACTAGCAATTAAGGAGAGTGTGATATGGAAGAAATTCTAAAGCAAGTTTATGCCGCCCTTAATAGAAACGATATTTCAGGTTTTCTTAAATTTTTTGATCCAAACATTGAACGTATCGAATTCGAAGGATCTCCATCGGGCGGCGTTTATCGTGGATACGAAGGGTTTAAAGCTCACGTTATTAAAGGCCGCAGCACCTGGGCTGAAGGTAGCTGTACACCAGAACGTTTCATCATTTCAGGTGATAAAGTCGTTGTTGATGTTCATGTGCACGTAAGACAAAAAGACAAAGTGGATTGGATCGATGGGCGAGTGGCTGATGGCTTTGCCTTCAAAAATGGAAAAATCACCCAGATGAATTCGTATTTTGAATTAAAAGACGCTCTTAAATGGGCCGGGGTTAAAGAATCGCCTTAATTATTTAGGACAGATAAGTTTTTTCTCTTCATCAGTGATCTGAAGATCTTTATCATCAAAACGCTTAAATTTTTCAACCTTCGTCATCACTGATCTGTACTCTTTCGTATCATTACCATCAGTATTTTTACGCCAGTAAGCTAAAGCTTTTTTATTATCCCAGCCGCAGAACTGCATTAGGTTAATTGCCGCCGCATAGCCTGATGCATGCCAGCCGTTCCAACAGTGACCATACATAGGCCCTGGAATTTCACCTTTGATATGTTTGTGAACTTGAGTAAGAAGCGCTTTTTCATTTCCAGATTTTAACGAAGCTAGTTGTAGATATTCTAGCTTTTGCTCTTTACCGCACGAGATGATTTTTTCAGATTCATCGTAGTTGTCTTTATAAAAATACATCGCTTCAGAAAAACCTTGTTTGCAAAGATTTTCTAAACCCTCAAGAGGTAAGGGATTTTGATTATCGCGCTTTGTGTGTTTATTAAATTTATTATTCGCGCCACCACGGTAATAAACACCATTTAAAACGACGCGAAAATTACGGGTTCCGTAAAGAGCATCGTTACCATTGCCTTTGTTATCGGTTTGTTTGTTGTAAACATCTTCAAGCGGGTAGAGCTTTTGATATTTTTCAACTTGTTCTTTTAAAGAAAAAGCCGACTTGGTGTTGTTCGCCCAAGCCGGCAGAGTGAAAGTAAAAAGAAGAAGGTATTTAATCATGTCCTACGATCGTACCACAACTATTGGTTTTCTTGCATTACTACGCGGCAGTCAGGTACTGCTTGGCCAGCAAATGCGCTATCAAGGTCAAGGTCTAGTGTTAACTGACCAGCTTGGCACGTTTTTGTTAATGCAGCTACTGCATAAGCCACGTTAGCTTTGAAAGTCGCGATATCAGTTGCATTCATTGCTGTTTCACGTTTGAAGTAACCAGCGCCAGCATCAGTGTTGATGATTTTATTAAGCTTTAATACTTTGGCGAAAGTTTCAGGGTTAAAATGTTTTAAACCTTCGATTAACTTAGCATTTTTAAGGTGGTTTTCTTTAGAAACACCACAGTCGTTATCTTTCATCATCATTTTTTTAAGCTCTACAACTTCAGTTGCTGTTGTATCGTCTTTATCTAACTTTTTGATTTCAAGTTTACCGTTTTTACCAACAACTTTACCGTATCTTTCGATAGTGTAGTGTAAGTTACCTAAACGATCTTGTTGGCTTAACATAGTATCCATTAAGATCATATCAGCTACGTTTTGCATTTTTAAAACTTCTTGAGCTTGAGCTGCAGACCATTTAAGACCTAAGCTAGATAATTTTTGATCGCTGATTAAACGTAAGTAAGTCGTATTTTTAGCTTTGAAGTTAGCTGTACGAGTTGGTTGGTCAGAGCCACCGTTAAACATCTCAGTGTATTTTTCTTCTTTCGATGGATTCATTTGTAAAGCACCGAAACTGTAGTTGTAATCATCAGTAAAGATGTTCGTTGCTTTCGGGTGAGCTTGCTTTTTAGTTAAGATTGATAAAAGACCGGCCCAAGTTTGAGCGATAAGCTCTTGCTTGTTGCTGATACCTGCGTAAGTTTTATCACCGATTGATTTATGTAAGTTAGCATCAACTGTACGTAAAACAACTGGTGGAACTTGATTGATATTACCTAAAAATCTAGACACGTGGTAATAAGCTAAAAGCGATGGTGTATAAGAGCAGCTTGTGCTTGATTTATACTTAGCTAATTTTTTGAAATCTTTTTGAGTCGCTGTTTCTTTACGTTCACAACCCATAGCTTGAACTTGCTGAGCTGTCATACCTTCTGGAACTTGGAAAAATTCTAAAGCAGGATTTGTAGATGCTGTTTTACCGCAAACAGCCGCTGTTGTACCGATATTTAAACCGCAAAGATCGCGCTCGCGCTCAAGATCTTTTTTAGAGTAATCAGCACCTTCAAGACGGTTAGGAATATAACAAAGCTCACCTCTGTCTAACTGAATTAATTCAGCACCGCGACCTGGTAAGTTCGGAGTTAAAGTCGCTTGAGCTAACATCGGAGCTAAAAGCATTGCTACAACTGTTTTTTTCATAAATTCCTCTTTCTTTTTATAAATTTCTTAAAACATTAAAGCTAAATTTTAGTGACCATCGTTTGTGATCAGCTCAGTTGCCGAGGCACGTAAGTAGTTAAACTTACCTGGATGGTTAATATTAGTAACAAACCCGTTATAAAGTCCCACAACGCTGTGAAGGATTCCTTGGTCAAACGGTTGGTGTTGTACTAACGCTGCTGATTTAGGGTCAGAAAATTTCACGCCCATCACATCAACAACTAAGTTAATTGGTAATTTTAATTCAACATGGCGAGCATCGTTTTCACCTGTCGCTAAACGGTTATTGTTTTTTAAGACAACCGTTGGGTCTTTTAAACCTTGAGCTGAATACATATTTCCTAAGTAAACACCTTGGTTACGGTCTACAGTTGTTTGAAATCCCGAAGTCGATTCAAAAGCACTGCGGTGGTAAGCTGTAGCCCCTTCAATTTGTAAGAATAACGGATTACCGTTTACACCTTCAGCCAATACCGCAAAAATCGCTTTTGCGCGCGCTTCTAAAGAAGGGTCTTTAGCAGAAATTTCTTGTGTGATTTTTTCTAAACGAGCTAATGATTCAGCTTTTTGGCCTTCAGCGTTTTTGGCTTTTAGCGGAGCAAATAGCATATCAACTTGGGCCTGTGATAACGACACATCAAGTTTTTGCACGTTATGGTTACCATTTAAGTTTTTGTACTTAGGGCTTTGAATCATATCATCTAAAGCCGATTTGATTTCTAACTTGTAAGATTTGCCGTGCGGAGCAAACATTTTAAACGTTTGGCCAAAGCGTGATTGCATTTGAGCTAAAGTTAAAACTTTGCTTTCGCCATTTACATTTAGATCAAAAGTGCTGTCATGTTTTTTAGTGATAGTTACTTTTGAACCGTTAGCTAATGAACCGGCTACTGGAACATCAACAGCCATTTTTTCAAAATTCACTTCACGTAAATAAGTTCTGATACGCGGTTGGTGTTTAGCTGCACCTGTCGCATCGATAAGTGGTTTTGTATAGTAAGTAAAAGTAGAATCAGTCGCACCCTCTGGAGGTGGAGCATCACGTACTGTTAACTTATCATTAGCGTTTGTTAAACCTTTAACTTGAAGTTCGTACATACGTTGGTGAACCTGGCGCGTGAAACCTTCTGACTTAGGATCTAAGTCTTTTAAGACAGCTGATAAAGTTTCAGGAGATAAGTTTAATTTAACTAAGTTATAAACATACTCGTTTGAACGTAAAACCGATAACTTCGTTTTCCATTCACTACGCCATACCGTCGCTAATTTTCCAGAAAGGGTAGCGCGTAAATTATTTAATAATGTTACAAAGCGGTCTTTAACCTGGATTTTATCAACCGTTCTAGTTTGTGGAGCTTGCTTACCAGAGAATAAATCAACACAAGCATTCGCGGCTACTGAGTAGTTCGAGTAAAGTTGCACTGCTAAAATTAAACCTAATAAGTTTTTCATATTATCTTGCACCTTGTGCTTGTTGTTGCACCATCGGCATTCTGCCTTGTTCTTTAATAAACTTAATTAATGTCGGGTATTTTTCGGCCGAAATCTCCATCACCATGTACTGAAGACCTGGACCCGTTGTTGTCGCTTTTTCTTGAGCGAATACGATATAAGTGTGAACAGAGTTATTATAAGCGTCGGCTTTTTCAAAGATCCAAGTTTGGTGCTGTTGTGAAAATGAACTTGTGCGGTCTAAAGAAATTTCAGACATATTTGGACCGTAGTATGGAGCTTTACTGTCAGCAAAAGATTGAATCTGTTTATTCATCTCGCTGATTTCTGCTTTTAGCTGTGTCGCTTGTGCGGGCACATCGAAACCATTGATTTTATTTTGCATGTAAGTGCCGGTTTCACGTTGAGCCATCATAACAACCTGTTCACCAACCGGTGTAGGGTTGTCGTGTTTCATTAAGTTAATCGGGCTTGTAGAGATTCCTGTAGCCAGTAAGATAAATCCCATACCGATCGCAGCTTTCATAGGTTCTTTAAATAAAACTTTAAAGAACACATCGCGGGCTCTGCGGTATTCAAACACTGTGCGGATTTTTAACATTGAGTTTGTTTGTAATAACTTACGTAATTCATCTTTTTTAAAGTATTCAAAAAATTTAGATAATTTATCGATTTTATTTAATAACGGGCCATCAATAATAAGTGGAATTTTGATTTTAGCGTTGATGCCTTCACCTAACATATCACCAATTTCATGCTCAGTTTTTTTAAGTTTAACTTCGCCAGCTTTTAAAAATCCTTCAGCCACTTTTTTAGAACCAGTACCTGTTGGTGTACGTAATGTGATTTTATCAACGATAAACTGGCTGCGTTCGCTAGACATCGATTTGTATGTTACTTCGAAGTAGTAACCATCTTTAACCGGGATACCGATAGAAAGTTCGCCTTTAGTTAAAACGTTTTTCTCTTCTAAAACATAAGAAGAGTTTTGTAATAACATACGCATCATTTCAATAGAGGCTTCATCGGTTTTTTCAGAAAAACCTAATTCTTCGATAACTAATTTTTCTGGAGCTTCAGAGTTTGTATGCTTCTTTAATTCAACACGAGGGGAATTAGACTGAACCTTTTCAATAATAACGGGAATCTTACGCGGGGGAGCCGGTAATAAACCTGCAATCACTGGTTTGTCTTCGCCACCAAACATAACTTGGCAGCTTGGGCCAGCGTAAGAAAGTGAAGTACCAATATATGATAATAAAAATATAATTGCGGTAAAGATTCTCATACCAGTTGGTATAATCAAGAAATGTACCGCTACGATGGGTTATATTGTTTTTAAGTGTCTCATTTTGATCGGGGGTGCGTGAAAAGGCACAGATTGCTTTTACACTGTCTAATTATTTTTCACCCTCGTAACGGTAACGTTCTAAGAACCATTCCACACGGTTACGTAGTTTTTCAGGAAATTCCACAAGGGTTGTGTCAGAGATTTCGCCTCTGATAATTTGGGCGGCGTAATCGTCACAAACTTCGCCCAGTTTTTTGTTGAGCTTTTTTAAGAAGTCGATTTGCTCGTTATCACCATCATTTTTATCGGCGTTTAAACGAACTTCGCCACTGATTTTAAGCTCACTTTGAATCTGCATAAAGCGTAAGATATCACGCATATTCTTACGTACGTCATGAAGTTCATCAACTTCCATAACCTGCTTAGACATGATTTCACGAGTGTCTTTAATGATCGCCTCGAAGTACTTTTTAACAGATTTTCTAGAGGCAGGCTTAATATCTTTTAAAAGACCTTCGAAATCCACTTCAGCGAATTTCTTTAATAGCTTTTTAGCAGCTTTCTGTGCCTGTACGCCTTCGCCGATATTAACCATGTCTTTAAGGTGGCCGAAATCACGAACGAATTTAGCGTACTTTTCAGGGCTAATGTGCTCTTTACTTGAAGTCTGAAATACCGAGCGCAAGAACGAAGTGTCTTGGCGGAATTTATTAATCATGACTTTTTGTTCAGGTGTAATATCAGCAAGACCAGATTCACGGATAGTCATAAGAACAGTTTTAAGTTCAGCAAGATCAGCATTGTTAATTAAGTTAGTATGGGCTGTTTCTAAGTAGCGTTCAGATTCTTTTTTACCGTTAATTTGGATTATGAATTCTTGAACATCATACTCTTTCGGAAATAAATTTTTGCACGATAGGGCTTCGGCCTGTGCGTACAGAGAAGAAAGAGCTAACGATAGAATAATGATTAATCTGGATACGTTCATACGCCACAGAATATACTGTTTTTGAAACTTCGATTTCAACTGTAATGATTCTGACAGTAAGCTGTCGAACTTTTGATGCTTTTAAAAAACTAAGGCTGCATAAGAGCAGCCTTAGTAACTATTTTTGTCGCTTTTTAAAATTTATTAGTAAGTATCTAAATCCCAAGATTGGCATTTAATCGGAGCCATAGTCACTTCGCATGACGGGCCGATTGAGCCTTCTCTCCAGCAGCGAGTAAGAATGTTGTTACGAGTGTTTGATGTTGTTTGCATGTAGATTGAATCATTGCCGTAAAATACGAAATAGCTTCTGTCGTTCACACAGTTGATGGTCGCCATTTTTTCTGAAGCATTATCCTGAGCTGTTTGGCACATGTGAAAAGTAGTTGTTTGTGTATTTAGCGCTTTGAAAAAACTTGGGCTGATTTCTTTCCAGTCGCAAGCTGTACTCGCCGCAAAAGTAGTAACTTGTAAGAAAATGATAATAAGTGCGATCACGCCAGCTCTGAACATGGAAGTCTCCTTAGAGAAACTTTGGGTTAGTTTTTTAAACGGCTGTGGTGATAACCTAAGGGCCCCTTTTTGTTGAGGGATATTATTTTAATGAAGAATTTGCAAAAAACCCCCTGGGTATAAGCCAGAGGGTTTTAAAGAGATTTAATCTAAATTTAGATTAAATTAGTAAAACTAGTGTTTTACTTCTTCTTTTTTCTCTTCAGTTTTAGAAGCTTCAGCTGCAGCAGCTGCTTTTTTCTTAGCTTTTTTAACTGGAGTAGTTACTTTTGTTTCAGCTGTTTTAGCAGCTTCTTTAACTTCAGTTGTAGCAGAAGCTGCAACAGCTTTAGTTTCTTTAGTTGCGTGAGCAGCAGCAGCGGCAGCTGGAGCAGCAGGTTGGTTAGCGAACGCAGAAACTGCGAATAAAGCTACGATGATTGAAGAAGCGATTTTCATAGGTATTCCTTTTGTAAAAGTGTCCCGATAATTCAGGGCACTATTGTTGTTGTTCTTGGGATTGCTCCCACGTCTTAAAGTCTACGGGATGGCGTTTAAATCGATATTAAAGATGTGTTAAAAGTTTTTAATCCGATCTAGGCAGGTTTCAGCGTCTGCCTAGGGTTTAAGCGATATAGCAGGCCAAGGTGCAGGTTATCTGAAGAGGTCCAGGCAGAAGGCTTAAATTTAAGCTTGCCAGAGAGCGGCAGTTATCATAATTTAACACCTCTCGCGATCCCATCGCGGGAAAAACAACTAAGGCTGACAGTCGTGCAAACAAGAGATGTTCATTTTGAGTATCCGCCCTGTTAGAGGAAGGTAGACACAATGTCTAAGATGAAAACGCACTCTGGTGCAAAGAAACGCATGCGCGTTCTTTCTTCAGGTAAAGTAAAGCGCAAACAAACAAAAATGCGCCATTTAAACTCACACATGAGTTCAAAAGTTAAACGTCATTTGGGCCAAACGGTATTGGTTCACGATGCTAACATGCTTCAAGTTAAGCGCCAATTTGGTTTCTAAGAGGGAGTAGCTCATGGCACGTGTAAAATCGGGGATGACTAATCGTCGTCGTCACAAAAAAGTTTTAAAAAGAACAAAAGGTTACTACTCAGCAGGTTCTCGCTCATACACTCACGCGGTTGAAAAAAATGACCGTGGTATGGCGTTCGCCTACAAACACAGAAAAATGAAAAAACGTAACTTCCGTATGCTTTGGACACAAAGAATCAATGCGGCAGCTCGTTTAAACGGTACAACTTACTCTCGCTTAATCGGTGGATTAATCAAAGCGGGAATCACTTTAGACCGTAAAGTTTTATCTGATATCGCGATCACTGACGCTACAGCATTTACTGCTCTGTGCCAGCACGCAATCAAATAGTATTATTTTTGATTAAATAATATTCAAAAGGCGAGAGATATCTCGCCTTTTTTTTTACTTAGGACTACTCTCTCTCCATGTCTGCAAATTATTCTGATAAACATGCTGAATTTGAGCTTCGCAAAAAGGCTCATATTGACCTGTCTCTTGACCCAAGAACGCAGGCGCAGACAGCTTCTCACTTTGAAAAAATTAAACTTATTCACGAAGCTCTGCCTGAAATTAATTTGTCGGATGTTAATCTTGAGACAAAACTTTTAGGTTACCATTTTTCATCTCCGCACTTTGTAAGTTCAATGACCGCCGGTCATCAGCACAGCAAAGTGATCAATCTTCGTTTGGCCAAAGCAGCGGCTAACAACAATTGGTTAATGGCCGTAGGTTCACAACGTCGTGAGCTGACAGACTCGCAAGCCTCGTTTGAGTGGAAGACGATTAAATCGCAATCTCCTAAAACGCAGTTTGTATCTAACATTGGTCTTGAAGAATTAATTGTTAGACCTACTTCTGAAATTTTAAAATTAACTGAGTCTGTTGAAGCATTAGGAATTTACGTTCACTTAAATCCTCT
>CAMLRE010000029.1 GCA_946482355.1 uncultured Bdellovibrio sp. | reverse complement strand
ACGAATTATTTCTGCAAACTGGAGATGATTCATTTTCAAAAACGTCTGCATTTTATTCAAGAGCTGTCGTCGATTGTAAGTATATAAAGAAGAATGCGAAAGTGGATTGGCATGTGATTACATATTCAAAATACTTTGCGAGAATCAATAAGTTCCCGCAGGTCGAGAATACCACAGCTAAATATTATTTCTTTGATGTTATCTTAAATATTTTATCTGCCGGATGTTTGTTGATTTTAGCGGTTTTTTCTTTATTTATTTTTTCCCGTCGTGTGGAGAATAAATATGTCTTAAGTCTTTTTATTGGTTCTGTTTCGTTTGCTATTTACTCGGTCCTTACGACTGCAAATATTTTTGATTTTGACATTAGAATGATTTATGCGCACAAAGTGGCTGATGTATTTGTATGGATAGGCTCCTACAGTTACATTTATTTTTTTCATAAATATGGATATCTGGGTAAACTTGAAATTCGATCGTTCGTAGGCGCATTTATTTTAGGTGAATCTTTAATTATTTTCGGTGGAAGTCCAGACGTTGTACAGCTTGGTACAACAATCCCTATCCCATTTGCGTTTATTTGCCTTTCTTCATTTTTGATTCATTCGATAAATGAAGGATTTAAAAAAGGATTTGATCGAAATATTAAATTAGGTATTTTCTCAATTTCTATATTTGTTTTAGCCGGAATGAATGACTTATTACATATTACCGGCTTGATTGATTCCTACATGATTATGCCTTTGGGGTCAGTAGCTGGTGTTTTCTTTCTAGCTGCAGCAGTGAATCAGAACATCGAAATAACATATGTAGAGCGTGACGAGCTTTTAATTAATCTTGAGAATAAAGTTGTAGAGAAAACGAAGCATTTAGAAGAAGCTTTAACCTCTTTGAAATCAACTCAAGCCGAACTTGTGCAGTCGGCTAAATTAGCTTCTCTTGGTACGGTAAGCGCGGGTATTGCGCATGAAATTAATAATTCAATCAATTATGTAAGCGGTGCAATTATTCCACTTGAGAAAAAAGTTTACGCTATGCTGCCTGAGACAGCCGATCGAAAAATGATTGAAAAGCTTTTCGGTGCAATTAAAGAAGGCACCTCATTGACCGTGGATATCGTTAAAAGTTTGCGTAACTTTACCGGATTAAATCAAGCGGAATTCAAAGAAATTAGAATCCAGGAGTCGGTTCACTCAATTCAGACTATTCTAAAGAGCAAACTTAGAGGTGTTGATTTTAAGTGTGAACTTTCCGCAGATTGTGTGACACATGGAAATTTAGTAGGCCTTAACCAAGTATTCATGAACTTAATTTCCAATAGTCTAGATGCTTTAGATAAGAATGAAAAATTCATACATATTAAAGGCACTGTTGAAGAAAATAGGATTGTTATTTCTATTAAAGATAATGGCAAAGGTATAAAAGCGGAAATTCTTAATAGAATTTTTGATCCATTCTTTACCACTAAAGATGTTGGTAAGGGTACTGGTCTAGGATTGCATATTGTTTCTAAAGAAATTGAACGACATGGTGGTCAGATTAAAGTTTTTTCAGAACTGAATGTAGGAACTGAATTTTTAATTACGCTTCCTGCATTAGTTGATTCCAATAAGATAAGGGAGGCCGCATGAAGCCCTTAGTAGTTTATGTAGATGATGAACCTATGAACTTAACAGTATTCGAGGCTGCGATGCCGGAAGATTGGGAAATTCAAGTATTTGATAGTCCGCTAAAGGCTCTTGATGCTTTAACAAAACTAAATCCTTGTATTGTTGTATCTGATCAAAAAATGCCTGGAATGGTCGGCGTTAACTTTTTAGAAATCGTAAAAAGAACTCATCCGTCTACGAAAAGAGTAATTGCGACGGGATATTCAGAGGAAGATCTAGTCGTAGACTCAATCAGAAAAGCTGGTGTTCATGATTACATTAAAAAGCCGTGGGATGTCGAAGACCTTGTTCATAGATTAAAATCTGTGATGGAAACGTATAATTTAGAGAAAGAATTATTTGAAAAAAACAGCTTATTAGAAAAACAAAATAAAGATCTTCAAAAAATGACAGAAGATTTAAAACAAGCCAAAGCCATTGAGGAGCAAGCACGCAAAGAGCTTGAAGCGTGGGCACCGCCGTTTGTATTATCTGCTATTCAAAGTAATTCTTTAAAGTTTCCAATGAGAAGAGATTTAGCTTTAATTTGTTTTGATATCATTAACTCTTCTGAAACTCATGATATTACAATTGATGGCGCATCAGTCAGATCTGTTATCTTAAAAGGATTCTCAGAGTCGGTGCTACGTCAGGGCGGCTGGCGCGAGTCACACGCTGGGGATTCAGCATATGCTCATTTTGGTTTACTTGAGTCGACTTCAAACCCTGTAGAGTCTGCATTAGCTACAGCTACGGAGTTTAGAAGTTTCTTGCGAGCACTAAATTTAAAACATGGACTTAAAATAGAGTGTGGCATCGGCTTACATTTAGCGAAAGATGTATCGATTAATCTACATGAAATTGAAATTCAGACACTTCGTGGAACCATCAAGCAGAAATCATTTGACTCAACATCACCAGATGTTGATCTAGTTCATCGCTTAGAAAGCTTTACGCATCAATTGCCGGGTTCAAATGTTGCAATTTCTGAATCATTTGCAAAAGTAATTATTGATAAGTTGCCACAGGCTAAAGATCTGGGTAATTTTCAATTAAAAGGTCAAAAGGCTCTTACAAAAATCTATTTAAAGCCTAGTGATCAAGTCACTGAACAGCAAATTGCTGAAATCAAAGAAAAGTCTGCAGCAACTAGTGACTCATTTGATAAAAAGACAGCATAATCGTTTAATGACCCAACACGAAGCCGAACTAGAAAAATTTAAAACGCTCCATAATCGGTTTCGTGTGCAGCCGGGGTATCGGTCTATCGATCACCACGGTTTTACGATGTCAGAAAACCCAGACATTCTTTTTACGGCGCTTGTTCACGGTAATGAAGTGATCGGTCTTCAAGTGTTAAATCTGTTTCTAGAAAAAACACTTAAATCAAATCATAAAGCACCTTATACCTTTGCGGTTCTTTTATGTAATGTTCCGGCTTACGAAAAAAATCAGCGTTTTATAAACAAAGACTTAAACCGAAGTTTTCAGGCTCCCATTGATGTTCCTAAAATTGAAAAGGGTCATGAATACTATCGTGCGATGGAAGTTGAAACAGCAATAAAAAAGCTTCAACCACGTTTTATTATCGATCTTCACCAAACCACCGAACCCACTCTTTCGCCGTTTTTTATGTTACCGGAAGAAGAATCATTAGTTCTATCAGCGGTAGTGATTAATAACGAGTGGCCGATTATTACTTTTGACTCTTCCGGATTTTCAAAAGACGGGAAGACCTTAATGGAATTTGCTAGGGGAGAAAAAATCCCTGCCCTAGTGATCGAGATTAGTCAGAATGGATTTGATTTAAATCTAGCTAAATCGATCTGTGAGCAACTTTTCTATTTAAATGCCGAACTTATCATAGCTCCACCAAAAAAAGACGATGTGAGCTATTTTAAGATCACTCAGCATCTAACTAAATTTATCACGGGTTCTGAGCTTATGCCTGGCTTTCAAAACCTACAGCAAATAAAAGAAAACGATATTTTAGGAATCACACCAGCCGGTAACGAATACTTTTGTCCAGCCGATGGATTATTTATTTTTCCTAAGTACGGCCGTCAAGCCGAGGTGTCGACTGAGCTTGGGTTAATTGCGACCCCCCGTAAATTTTCAGATATCGATTAAAAAGTTTAATTTAAATTCTAAAAGTATAGAATTACTCATATCGCATTCCGGAATTCCGGAATAAATCACGTTCAAATCAAATATAACTCGTTTAACTGTTATCATGCAGGTCTTTTGTTTGCTTTACCCCTATTTGTAAAAATTAACCAATTTTCTTAAATAGGGGGAAAATATGAAATTAAAAACGTGTAGATTCGGAACTTTATTAGCAGTCATGCTATTAGCAGCTTGCAGTAAAGAAGTAACAAATAATGTAGATAAAGCGCCTTCATCAGGAAAACAAGTCGTTGAAGGAAACGAATATTGGCAAACAGAAGAAAGCCAGATAACTCCAAGTGTATTAATTACGTCAAAGCAACTTACTGAAGAAGGTTATCAAGTTGCCGAGCAAAAAATGAAAGAGACTAGTTTAGCTTCTTTGAACTTGCCATCTAATTTAAATGTAAATGCTTTTACAATTAGGTCAAAGACAAATATTAGAACTAAGGAAGCAGTTTATATTGCTCCAAAGCTTTACTTATATAAAAAATCAGACAATGCGCGTGTTCAAGTAAAAGATATGGGCGATAAAGTCTTAGTGCCGTTACACGCAATTCTTGTAGACGGTTTTTCAAAACAAGTTCCGGCTTCAGATGGAATCAATACCATTGATTTGCCTCTGAGTTATCTAGTTGATGCTGACAAAGTTAAAAATGCTTTAGTTGAAAGAGGATTTTCAGAATCAATTGCTTTTGGTCCACTCGACGGATGTCCTAAGCAATTTTCTATCAGTTTTGCGGGTGAAACATATGATGTTACTCCTAAAAATATCGTAGGTTCTGATCAGTGCGAATTAAATCGACCATTCACATTAAATTTAATCATTCCAAAAGATAAGGCTGATTTTGTTGTCAACGAAGCACTTTATTTTAATGAGGTCGATGTTCAAGCCTCTTTTGAAGTTAAGGTTGGCTTTATCGAGGCTGATTCAAGAATTCAGTTAGATAGATCAAAAATTTACGAAAAATTATCAATGTCGCTATCGGTACAAAAACCGCCATATATTAAGGCCGATATCGAAACAAATCTTAAAAAAATTATTCAATCCGAAATGTTGAATGTTTTTATTAAAGGCGATCGTAACGACATCGTGAATCAGTTGTATCAGGCAGCCTACGATTCGTTTGTTGTTCCTTTTGAATTAAAAGCTAGTAATGACAGTGCTCCGGCAGAATGTACAAAAACCGCTGCGTGCTTAAATATTTCTTATGAGAAAAACACTGAAACGCGTAATTTAGAAGTTAGTTATCAGCAATACTCAACAACATTAACAGGTCAGGTTATTTCAAGTTTTGCAAAGGGTCAGCAAATCCTTTTTCCTGAAGTAGCTTTTTCATCGCAGACAGACCAGGGCAAGGTTGAATACGTGAGTAATCATACTAATAACACCAGAGATTTATTGATTACAGTTAATGAAGGTTCTGTTGTCGAAGTTCATTTGGATAATGTACGTTCTCAGTTAGATAACACTAAAGTGGGAGTGTCTGTTAGCCAAGGCAATTACTGCGGAAGTCGTGATTCATTTAAGCGTTGTGAGTGGCATTTACATTGGGTAGATGTAGCTCGTACGTACTCTGGAGTGGTTTTTTCAGAACCTTCTGTGCCTGCAGGAAATATGTTCGGCTCAACGGCTGACGAGTTGTTTTTAAAAATCAAAGGCCCATCAGGTGATATTAATGAATGTTCTTTTGCGCAATTAAACGCGATTGGCAATGGCAATCACTATATTATTAAACTAGAAAATTCGCTAACGTGTAAAGCTTTTGCAGATTCTGCGGGAAATAAAAAATTTCAATACTCAGTGAGCTTTGTTAATAGATTGAAAGATCCAACTCCTTTAAAACAGCTTAATGATGGTTTGCCATTTTCTAAGAACTCACACTATGAATTAAAAGATGGAGTGCCTGCTTACGACGGCACTGAATACGGTGGTTTAGAACCAATTCAGGTAAATTATGTGGATCGCGAAATTCAACTCAAGCTTCACATGGAAGTTCGTAAATACGATTTATCAAATTAATCTTAGAATTGTGGGGATGATATGAAAAATAAATTTAAACAAGCGATAGCATTAGGGGCTATCGCTTTTATGACGACTCCAGCGTTTGCATCAACAGTGTGTTTTGTAAATGAAGCTGAAAAGAATTTTCAAAATTTTGATCAAATGATGATGGTATATAGTTATCACCAAGCGCCAGATAGTCTTCAGTGTTCGGATAAAGCAAATATTCAAAAAGGTCTGACGGCAGTTAGCATTTCTTTTGGATTGAGTGGAATCATTGCTGGCTGCACAGGTGTGGGCCTGCCAGTTACTGTCGCTTTTGAGTTAGGTGTAGTTGGAATTCAGGCGATCGATATGTATGTTGCAAATCTTCCGTGTGATAATGATACTCCAGAGCAAAACATTAAATTAATGGTTGATGAAGCCGTTTGCCAGGCTCTCGAGCGTAATGGTCAAAAATGCAGTCCCAGTTTAAAGTAGGGTTTATGAATGAATTAAAAAAATCAAAGAGAGTTATTAACATTTTACTTATATTAATTTTTTTAACGGCTGTAATTAGATGGGTAAATTTAGAGCGTGAAATGGAGCGTGTTAATTTAGAGCACGCTCAGTTTAAGCAAAAATTACAAGAAGGAATTGATAAGGGGCTTGAACAAGCTATTTTGCAGCTTAAGTGTAGACAATAAAGAAGAAATAGTTAGCAAAATCCTACGGGTTTGCTAACTATTTAAAATACGATAGGGGAATGGGTCTTTAACAATTAATGGTAGTAACAATCTACCTTTGATTTCACAGGTGCACGCTCTTCAACTAAATTGGGGTTAAGAAAGTTTCCTTTTTCAACGTTCTTAGTTACTTCAAAAGAAAGTTCACCTTCAACATTAATAATTTTTTTATAAGTTGAATCAGTTGTGATTTTAACCGTTTTCTTTGCAGAATTTTTCGAAGTTTTGTCGACAGCGATAAGTAAAGGCTGGCCCGCATTTTCATGAATATACATTTCAAGACCTTGTTGAATGACTCCCATGCATGAATCATTAACTTGCCCAGCTAGTGCATTTACAAGCGAGCGACTGTAATTTGCCTGTTCAGAATCGGTTAACTTTCGATAACCAGAATCCTGCGCAAAAGCCGTTGATTGAACCATTAAGAAACCTAAAAATGTAGCCATGATATTTTTCATAAAAATCCTTGGGTAATTGGGGGTAAAGAGATCGTTTAATATTTCTGATAAGTTATATTATGTTGCATGGGGTATGTATCACAATACGACAGTCCAGGTTTTAAACCTATTTTAAGCTATCCCGGACCATTTTGAATCTGTTGTTGCTGATATTCGTTTTCGTCTTCATCAGCAGAACCTTTGTTTAATTCATCAATTGTACGGCAAGCTCTAGGAATCCTCCATTTATCACGCTTTTTAATACACATTTCTAGCTCAGTTAACATCGAATCAAGCTTTGTATAGGTGTTTTCAACGTATTTTTCGACTTCTTCCATGGCATCGTTTTGTAGATCACCAGCTGGAACAAATGGTAAGCCGAAATTAGCCATAATTAACTCTTGAATACCGCGTGAAGTCCGACCATTTCCATCAGCAAAAGGATGTGTACTTACGAACCATTTTTGAACTACGGCAGCTAATTCAATCGGAGCTAAAACCGGTTCGCCACGTTGATAAGCTTCAAGATTTGCCTTAATAAAGATACGAATCCATTCGATTTGATCGCCAACATGATTTGATGGACTATAACCAATAAAAACGCCATTTCCGTTACGGCAACTAGCACTTGAAACATACATACCCGACTTTAGGTCGGCGCGACGGGGATTAGGGCCATTTTCTTTTTTAACGATATCTGAAAACTCAACTCCTAATAAAGATTCCCAACGCTTTTGAAAACGCACCATTGAATCTTCTGAACGATCGATACCTTGGCGGTAGCTGCGTTCATTTTCATTACCAGCGCAAAATCCTACGCCTTTATCAAAATTTGAACGAAATTCGCCCGGTTTTTTACTTTGATCAGTGATTTTATCTTTAATACTTGTCGTACCATCAGTTAATAAAACTGTATTGATATGCGCAAAAGTATATTTATCAATCGGTTGGCTAAATAAAATATTTTTATTCTGTTTATTTTTAAATAATGAATCAATTCCGCGCTCCCATACACGCCAAGTCGCCGGAGCTGGATCATAAATTTCTAGGGGAGCCTTTTTAAATGTTTTTGCTCTCTCCCATGAATTGCGATCGATAAAACGAAGTACTTTGTACTCCCCGATTTCATCGACATCGACACCGATTTTAGCGTATTCTTCACGAATTTTAGTCAAACGATCTTGCATCCAGCAATCGCGCGAGAATTTTTCAAGAACTGCATCGCAAGCCAAAGCTTGTTGCGCACTTAAGAAAATAATGACCGTGGCTAAAAGTTTTTTCATAAAAAATCCTTCAATTCTGTCAAAAGACAGACATTACTTAATACAGTCGAAAGTTTTTGAACGAAGATCTAATAATTCATTTTGGTCTACATACGTGTTGTTAATAACATTTTTGATTTCAGAGTAAGTTGATTTCATTAATGTTTTATCTTTTGAATTGTAAGCTGTTTGATATTGTTTTTCTAATGGGCGTAATGGCTGTAAAACGCTAACTAATTTTTTATTACGAGCTAAGGCTTCTGTTTCCTGAGCATCGAATTCAACGCCAGTAGCATCATTCCAGTAAACCATTGTTACTGATTTGATCGCATTTTGAGTAAGGGCCCCGCCAACATAAACTAAAGCCGAGTGATGAATTTTACCACCGTTATTAGCTGTATTACAGAACATTGATGTCCCCGCTTGCCAGCCGTATTCAGTCATAGCGATACCTTGTTGATTAAAGATATTGTGAACGATTTTTCTAAAAGCTGTGTTTTGCGCTTCAGCCATGTATTGTAAGGTGTCGCGCCAGAACCCTTTTTTCTTAGCTTGAAATAACTTAGCTACATCGGCTTGTTGCATACCAGTTTCAGAAATAATAGCTTGTAGTGTTTCAGGACGTAACGTCACTGAATCAATTAAATCTAAATAGCGAGTGCCAGCATTGAAAGTCACTTCAATCATTGTTGAACCAAAGTTAGCACCTGTATCAGCTGCTGCCGCAGGAGATGAAGCAAATGGATCGACAGCGAAATAAACACCAAGACCAGCATTAGCTAAGTAAGTTGTATTATTTTTTAAATCCCAGAAGCTTGCGGCCATTTGTTTTACGCGGTTATTAACCATGTCGTAACGAGCGCTGGCTTTTTTTAAAGATGTGTTTTTAAGTTGGTTACCGTTTAAATTAATACCAAAATAATGGTAAAGACGTGTTTCTCGCGGAAGAGTTTTAATGGCTGGTTGTAGATCTTCAGTTAATAATTGCTGAGCGGTCGCTGCAAAAACATTAGATGAAACTGTTAGGGCAAAACCTAATGCTAAACCTTTTAATAAACGTGAAGACGACATAATAACTCCTCTGCGGGATTTGATTCCCGAAGGAGTTATAGCGAGCCCTAGGCCAGCCTAAAAACCACCCTATTTGAGCTGATAAAGTTTACCTGTCTAATTGTTTTACAATGATACGATATAGGCCGACAGCTTAGTTATTTTTCCACTTTTTAAAGCCAAGTTTCTCGGCTTTGGCGAAATCAGATTCATTGATTTCAAAGACATTGCAGTTACCCGTAGGAGTACCGCAAACTTGAATACGGATTAAACCATCGTGTTTATTCTCAGCCGAATAAACCTTGATATCACCCAGTTGTTTTTGCATTTCTTCTGGTTTTGTACCAGTGCCCGGTTCGCACTGAACAGAGCCATCTGCTTTATAAACTTTAATTTTTTTAATCTGATTTGTCATATTTGTAGTAGGAGAAATTTTCGTCTCGCCGGCAACAGGCATGCTTACTTGAGCTGTGTTGTCTTGCGAAGTGATTGTTTCATTTGGTTTGCAAGTTCTTGTTGAACAAGAAGATAAAACTGCAAATAAAGTTAACGCTAAAATCAATTTCATAAACACCTTTGCCGCAGACGAAATAACGACTGCTACTCTAAAAATGAAAAATTAGAATTTTTATTCGTGTATTCAACCATTAAACCGTACACATTGGCTTCGCCAGAAATAAAATAAACACGTTTATTTTTATCTGTCGTTAAACGACCTAAAACCCCGCGACCTGGATCAAAAGTAGATTTTAATTGGCCATTGATTAAATCGTAAAATAAAACGGCACCTTGTGATTCACCCACAACAATTAAACCTTTGTGTGCAATAGGTTCAGTGCTAATACCTTGAAGGTTTGAAACTTTCCAAAGTAATTCACCCGCTTTTTTAGTCACAACCATTAAGTGACCTTTTGACGATGAATAAACTAAACGATCAGAGAAAACTAACGGCGGAGTGGCTCCCCCGAAATCAGATTTCCATAAAATCGATCCTGTTGATTTAGAAACCGCATATAATTTGTCATCGTAGCTGTTGATATAGATTGTATCGCCATCAATAACTGCTGAAGCATCAATATCTTTAAATTTTGTATTACGATTTAATAAAACTTCCCAGTTAGGAGTTCCTGTTTTTGCATTTAACGAAACTAAAGATCCATCACTGAAACCTTGATAGATTTGGCCAGCTGAATACGAAGGTTTTGCACCCCCGCGAATTGTCATCTGAGCTGATGTATCTTGGCGGTTATAAACCCAGATTTGGCGGCCATTTGTGGCATCTAAGCAGTATAAAATATTTGAACCGCTTACAAAAAACACATGACCATCTTGAATCAATGGTTCAGCCACAACTTCTGATCGAGTATCAAACTCCCAAACGATTTTTGCTGTATCTAAATCGATTGAATAGAATACGCCGTTTAATCCACC
>CAMLRE010000028.1 GCA_946482355.1 uncultured Bdellovibrio sp. | reverse complement strand
TGATGCCACCGCTGCTGATGTGGCATTTAATTTATTCGTGAAAGTTAAATAATCTGCATTTGATAATAACCCGGCTGTTACAGAACTTGATGCTGCTAACGGAATATTAAATGTGTGCACACCATTCACTGTAGAAATATTAAAAACTGTTCCTGTGATGCCCGTCGCGAATGTTTGCGATCCAGAAGTTGAACCATTTACACTCGTAATACCGGCACCGGCTACACCGAATGGTAACCATGAAGTTCCGTTACAGTATTCAACGGTTCCCGAATTATAACGTAGAGTACCCGCAAGAGCTGCTGCACAACTTGCTGATTCCATGCTGATACGTAAACCACCTGATACTTCTAATTTAGTTACCGGAACTGTTGCACCACCGATACCTACTGAACCAGAAGCGGTAATCACAAACGGCACGCTCCATGCCGCACCGTTCCAGTATGAGGCTTCAAAATTATTTCTACGCGTTGAGGCTGCGTTTTGATCACCGATTGATCCTACCGACCAACCTTTGTTATTTGCACTTGGATTTGAGCTTCCTAAAGTTTCGTTCGCAGCACCACGTTTTGAAAAATAACGAACGGATGCTCCGGCATTATCTGCACCTTGTAAGTTCACATGAATAGAAGCCGTCGAACTCACTAACTCTAAAGCCGACATCGGAGAGCTCGTTCCGATTCCGACAAAACCAGAATTATACGAAATTTTATCGCCGTTAGCTTCCCATTGTGACGAAACTAACGCTGACATCGAAGCTGATAATCCTGAAACAGTGTTTGAAATTCCAGAAACAGTCGACGTTAAATTTGAAACTGTTGTTGAAAGCGAAGACACCGTCGATGAAACCGCAAACACATCTGAAGCCACAGCACTTACCGCAGCAGACACTGAAGCTAAATTTCCAGAAAGTGAACTAACACTTGAAGAAACGGCCGAAACATTTGAATTCGTTGTAGCCAGTGATGAAGAAAGGGCTGTCACACTTGCACCATCAGCCGGTGTATAACCTAACGCCGTAGTTACTGAACCAGAAGTAACGCCGGCTCCTGTATCTATAGCTACGCAAGAAAAAGTTGCGCCGTTGTATCTTAAAGCTTCACTGACTCCGCAGTTTGCTAAAGTTGAAACTTGCACGAAATCAGAGGCCACTTTGCCATCTAACTTTTGCGCATCGTTAGCATACATCGCATACGGAACCGCATTGATACTCATCGCAGGTAAAGTTTGCCAGCCGTTACCATCATGAAATTGCATCACGATTTTACGATTATCATTAGCACCAGGCACATAGTTACCAGGCCCGCCTGCATCACACGATAAGCTTGGTGTGATGTTTGAAAAAACTTGTTCAAATGTTGTTGCTGAAGCTGGATAAGTTTTTACACCGGATCCTAAAGCAAACGAAATCAAACCGCCTGTGCCTGACATATTCACTGAAGAATAAGTTTCAGAATAAAGAATACAACTGCCCGCCGGGTCAAGAATGGTAAACTTAAAATTTACGGTAGCCGCTTCAAGAGGATACCCATCTGGTTTTACGATTTTAGCTTGATACGTTGTGCGTGAAGGACCTGCAAAAACAGACATCGCATTTAGTAAAATAAATGCAAAAATAAAAATTAGTGTTTCTGTGTTCCGCCAACGTGAGTGATTCACGTCATATTAATCGGCGTAAATTACCGTTTTCTAAAGGATTTTCAGAGATAAAATCTCAGACTAAGACATTATTTTTTTGAATCATCGTGCGCGACTTAAAAACAAAAAGGCCAGCTTTGCAGCTGGCCTTTCGTTTAATTCTGGTAATTCTTTGACAGAGTTTTATCATCAGCTTCAATCACGTGCGACAACAGATTGTAATACGTGTGGTGCATAACTTTTCTATACATTCTTGTGTTTAGGTGAAAAGCATCGCGAATTAAAAATAACCAGTTGATCATACTTTTTTTACTGCTCGGAAGTCTGATATCTCCCCCGATGATTGTCGGGTCAGACATTGGCGAAATTTGCTCTGGCGGCATAGTTTTAAGAGGTGCTAACCCCTTCTCTGGATTTCCATCGTAATATTGAGAAATTCCCAAATGCTGGATGTAGAAAATATTTTTTCCATCAGCTAAACGTGCTAAGTGCTTACAAAGACCTGCCAGCGCTGGGTTTAATCTTTCAGGTGTTGGACTTCTCATTCTTTCAAAAATTTTTCTGTACAACCCGATTTTATGATTTGGTGTAAAATTCGGAAAATCATAACCGGTTAAAATAATTTTCAAATCCGGGCGAATTTCTAAATAACGATCCATGATTTTTTTAACCGTGGCTGCTGTTGATTTATAAATTTCCAGCTCTTGTTCAGGTGTTGAGTCTTTATTCCACACCGCCATCATGTCGTTTCCGCCCATTGAAAGATAAATATATTTTAAGCGCGGAGTCTCTTTTAAATATTTAATTACGCGAAGATCTTGCTTTGACCCGATCCACTCAAAACCGGCCACACCAAGTTTTGTCGTGCGCAAGCAACGATTGTCTTCAACAAGGTTTGCATCTACATCACGAATCATCTTACCCATTGAATTATAAACACACGGAAACGAAGCCCAGCTGTCACCGACGATAAGAATTTTATCTTTCTTACTCATCAACTCGATTTGATCTTCGATATCCATTGTTGCATCGTCAGAGTTTTGCATCTGTTCGATTTGCTCAACAGAAATATAATTTTCGTCGGTCAATTCGCTTAGATCAGAATATTCTGGAATATCGTCGATGGGTTGTTGCGAACTTGAATTATCCGCGCAGCCAAAGTGCACAAAGACAAAAGCTAGGATAACTATCCTTGCAATATGATTCTTCATTTTAATTTTCCCCTGATGTTTTCGTTTATTCACGTAAACAATTTCAGTTTATTTAAAATAGAGCGAACACACTAGGAAAATTTTAGGATTTTATTAAGATCGAGACTCGTATGCAAAGATCTGCATACCCATGCAAATGCATAAAAATGCAAACGCAGAAAAAGAAAAAGCCGGTTGTAAAAACCGGCTTTTCGCTAAGACAAAGTCTTTTGTGTTAACTCAAGACTATTGGCAGAACGGTAATTCAGGCATGATACCGCACATGATTTGACACATCATTGGATCGCCAAGTGGACATTCGCCATCGCCAGGGTTACCTGGGTTAGAAGATTGAGTCGCACCAACGTTGATGTCTAAAGATGAAACCGAGTTACCAGCAGCATCAGTAGCTTTGATCGTTACAGTACCTTGAGCTTTAGCAGTTAATAAACCTGACTCATCGATAGTTGCGATGTTCGCATCAGAAGATTCAAACTTAACAGCGCCTTGAGCGTTTTTCATTGCGAATTGTTGAGTAGCATCTACTGCTAAAGTCGCAGCAGCTGGAACCATCCAAGATTTTTTCGCTAATAAAGCATCTACAGAAGCTAAAGCATCGATACGGCAGTTACATGCAGTTTCGATTTGTACTTTCGCACCAGTTGTTTGCATTAATGAACGGATCTCAGCACCAGTTAAAGAAGGGTCTTGAGCTTTTAAGAAAGCTACTAAACCAGCTACTAGCGGAGTCGCCATTGATGTACCAGATAAGTTACCGTACTTGTTACCAGGTAAAGTAGACATGATAGCATCACCAGGAGCTGCGATAGAAACCATCGCTTTACCGTAGTTTGACCAGTAAGGTTTAGTGTCGTTTGCGTTAGATGCAGCAACTGCGATCATGTTTGGAGTGTTCGCGTTTGTTGGATACATAGCAGTTGTATCGTTGTTTTTACCATCATTCGCAGCAGCAGCTACGAAGATAATTCCAGCAGCATCAGCACGTTTAACAGCTTCGATAAGTGGTTGAGCTTCAGCTGTAGGAACAGCAGCACCCCAAGAAGCAGAAATCACTTGAACGCCTTTTTCAATAGCGTAGTCGATTGATTTGATACCGTTATCTAAATCACCAGAACCGTCAGCACCTAAGAAACGGATTGGCATTAATTGTACTTCTGGAGAAATACCTTGGATACCGCCATCAACTAAACCAGTAGCACCGATGATACCACCGCAGTGAGTACCGTGACCTGGATTTTGCGCGCCAGTTAAATCCATTGGATCAGCATCGTTATCACGGAAGTCGAAACCTTTAACCATGTTCGGAGCTAAAGCCGAGTGGTTGTAGTCGATACCAGTATCGATAACTGCAACAGTGATAGATTTTTTACCTTTGTTACCAGCTTTTGCCCAAGCTTGTGGGGCATTAACTTTTGCTAAAGCGTATTGCTCTTTTAAACCAAGAACATCTACAGGAGCTGAGAAAGCTTTGATTTTGAAGTTAGGTACAACGTACTCAACGTTTTTGTCTCTTAAGATTTCAGCTAATACACGAACTTTTTGGAATTCGTTGATGCTTACTTTTAAAAGTTTACCCGGTTTGTGCATTGATTTAACTGCAAGACCGTTTGATTCGTTTTGCATGAACACGATATTGTTCACAGCTTTTTCATTTTTATACTTTACTAGGTATTCGCCAGCGTTTGCTGAAACTGAAAGACCTACTGAAGCTACTAACAACACTAGTGCTGTAAGTTTAGTTCTCATTTCCCTCTCCTTGGTGAAATATTATTGAGCAAAAGCCCAAAGTTCCAACTTGGAACCATTTTTTCTTTGAAAGATCGTATCCCGCTGGACCCTTAAAACAAGAAATATTTAAAAAAAAATAAAACTAACGCAGCTAGACCAAGGTTGAGGTATCACGGCAACGCGCAACACACTCTATATATATGTCATATCTACACGTCGTCATACTAGCACTCGTCGAAGGCCTTACAGAATTTTTACCGATCAGTTCTACAGGTCATCTTATTTTAACTTCACATTTTTTAGGATTAACTTCAGATGATTTCTTAAAAGCGTTTCAGATTATCATTCAATTCGGCGCCATCATGGCGGTGGTTGTAATGTACTGGAAACGTTTTTTAAAAGTGGATATCGAGTTCTATAAAAAAATCGCGTTTGGTTCACTCCCCGTTTTGATTGCAGGATTTTTATTAAAAGATGTGATTGATCAATGGCTTGATAGCACGGTGATTGTCGCTTGGTCGTTAGTGATCGGCGGTATTATTTTCGTTTTAGCTGATATGTACATTAAACCGACACAAGGCAAACACCATATTTCAGTGATCGATTCGATTAAAATCGGCTTAATTCAATGTATCGCTTTAATTCCTGGTATTTCTCGTTCAGGGGCTACAATCTTAGGAGCGCAAACTTTACGTTACGAAAAAACTTCGGCCGCTGAATTTTCATTTTTCTTAGCCGTTCCAACATTAACGGCGGCGACATTATATAAAGCTTGGAAAATCCGCCACATTATAGATGCTACAAACGCCCCACATTTAATTGTGGGAATTATTTTATCTTTTATTTTTGCATGGCTTGCGATTAAAGGTTTCATCGCTTTTGTTTCGCGCCATGGGTTTAAGTGGTTTGGTTTTTATCGTATTGTTCTAGGATTATTGGTGCTTATTTATGGAAGATAATATTTTACACACATCAGCGAGCTTTATCTCGTCTGAAATGCAAGAAATTCTAAATCATCAAATTATCGTGATGGCTAACTGGAAATGGTTAGCCTTAGCTGCAGCCACGTTATTTGTTCTCTTTATGAATAAATTCGTTCGCATTCTTTTATATAAAATTAAAAAAAGAATTAATTTACCTGAAGAACGCACTTTTATTTCTTATTTCTTACAACAAAATATCGAACGCGGCCTAAGCTGGATTTTAGCAGCGTTAATCGGTATGGCTTTAGTAGAGAACTTAGAGTTACCACCGAACTTTGAAAAATATTTATTAGTCCTACTAAAAGTCACTTTAGGTCTACACGTTGTACGTTTAGCGTACTTCGCTGCCGATGCATCGGGATTATTAATCGATCATCTAGCTAAAAAAAGACAAACACAAATCGGCGATCAATTAGCTCCCCTAGCTACAAAAATGTTAAAGACGATGGTTGTTATCATCGGTTCTTTAGTGATCTTACAAAATTTCGGGGTCAATGTATCAGCCATCTTAGCCGGTCTTGGATTAGGGGGCGTGGCTTTAGCTTTTGCTGCCCAAGACACAGTCGCAAACTTTTTCGGAACAGTGACTATTTTATTAGATTCACCGTTTCGCGTGGGCGATCACGTAAAAATTCAAGATGTTGAAGGTATCGTTCAAGAAGTTGGCTTTCGCTCAACACGCATCAGATCTTTAACAAACACTTTAGTTACATTACCAAATTCAACGGTAGCAAAAGAAAAAGTAGATAACATCACTGAACGCCGCGGAGTTTGCAGATTCCGTCACGTGTTAGGCTTTACTTACAACGCAAGCCCAGAACAGATCGATCAATTCAGCGAACAAGTTCGTTACCACTTAAAACAAGATCCAAGAGTGCAACAAGACAGAGTCGCCGTACAATTCCACGAATTAGCCGACAGCTCACAAAATATTTTAGTGAACTTTCACTTCATCGTACAACCGCATGAATCAGAAGCTTTAATCTTACAAAAATATTTATTAGATATCGTGCGCTTAGCCCAAGCTGCCAAATTAGATTTCGCATTCCCAACAAGAACACTAATCATGGAAAACATAATCCCAAAAGAAAAAACTCCATAAGAACGATTAAAAAATAAATTTAATACTCTTAAAACGAGTTCGGAGGTGGGCGCGAGGTTGCGAATGCAAGCTCGTGACACCCCCGCTGTCTGAGGCTTTAAGAGTATTAAATTTATTTTTTCCGCGAGCTTAAGAGGTTTAGCCGCGTAGGCTGTCTAGCCAGTTTCTATATTTTAAAAACTGTGGATCTGATTCTTCAGACATGACTTGAACGCGCTTTTTTTCTTTTTGATCTTCGACTAAAGAACACATGACTTGATACACTTGGCTGCCATCGGCAATGCGTACGATAAAATAACCTGAAACCCAGTCTGGAATGATATCATTAAATTGAATGCCACCTTCAGATAAGTCGATGGTTGTTGTATCGAAGTTATTTGTTTGGCCTAACACCGTTGCATTGAATTGTTTTTCAATGCGGTCATGAAGTCTTGGGTGCATTACTTTTTTTGTTTTAACGACGAAATAATCAGTATCTGTGCTTTCTACGGGAGCATCGCTATTTAAAGCCGGGTAACCTTCTTCAAACTTACCTGCCGGCGCATACAATTCAGGAAAGTCTTCTCTTGAAATTCTATGCCACTCTCTATCGGTTTTTTTGCAGACTTTAACTAACTTAATTTCATTTGAAGACAATGTATTAATCAATAACTGAACTTCACGCTCAGTTAATGAATATAATGTCCAACCTTTTAAAGAGTTATGTAAAGCCCACATAAGTGTACTCCCCTTGATGCCGTATTATTATTTTTTCTTTTTCTTAGCTGGTGCCGGAGCTTTAGAAGGATCATACCCAGCCGTATTAGCTTTGATATTTTCAGCTTCTAATTTCATTTTTTCGGCTTCAGCGTTTGCTTTTTCAGTTTCAGCTTTAACTTTTAATTCTTCAGCTTGGGCTTTGTATTTTTCAACCGCTGCTGCTAAAGCTTCGCGCTCTGTTTTGTATTTTTCAGAGTCTTTTTTCATTTGAGCGATATCAGCTTCAGCTTTTTTTACTTCAGCTTCTAATGCAGCTTGCGATTTTTTAAGCTGGCTTGATTCGTTGTTAAACTGAGCGGTGTCTTTAGCGAAAGCCGATTTTGTTTTTTCAAGTTCAGCACGTGCTTTTAACGCCTGCTCTTTTAGTTTTTCTTCTTGTTTGCGCACTTCTGCAAATTTTGCTTTTTCAGCTTCTAAATTCTTTTGAAGTTCTTTAGCTTCAGCATCAGTTTTTTTAGCGTCTTCTTCTAATTTTTTAACATTTGCCGTTGAAGCATCAATTAATGTTTTATGTTTTGCTAATTCAGCTTCGTTTTTCTTTTTCTCGGCTTCAGTTTTAGATTTTTCCTGAGCTAATTTAGCTTCGTTCATTTTTAATTCAGCTTGGGCTTTTTGTGTTTGCGCCTGAGCTTTTACTAAATTTTGCTGTAAGGTACGTTGTTCATTTTGCTGCTCAGCTGTTTCTTTGATCGCTTTAGCTAGATCTTCTTGAGCCTTAGTTGTTTCTTTTTCAGTGTTTTTCCACTGAGTTTCAGCGTCTTTCGCTGCAGCTTGCGCTTGTTTTGTTTTTTCTCTTGAGTCAGCGGCTTGCTTTTTTAAAGCTTCGATTTTTTCGCCGAACGCTTTTGTTTTAGCTTCTAAGTCAGCTTGTTGTTTTGCTGATTGAGCTTGCTGTTTTTCAGCTTCTGCCATTTCGAATTTCATTTGTGCTAATTCTTTTTCGTACTGCGCCTGAGCTTTTTTTGATTCTGCTTCAGCACCACGGGCTTTTTCTAAAGCTTTTTTAGCTTCGCTTAACGCTTGTTCGTGTTTTTTCTTTTCATCTTCGGCACGTTTTTTTGCCTCGGCAGCGTTTACTTTGGCTTCGGCAGCATCACCGATCGCTTCTTCAGCCTGAATTTGCGCATCAGTTGCATCTGCTGCGTGAACATTTTGAAACATGAATACTAATGCAATTACTAAAACTAACTTTTGTACCGAGAACATAACTACCCCTTAAAACTCGAATT
Source organism: uncultured Bdellovibrio sp. (assembly GCA_946482355.1). The sequence continues at coordinate 2,388 of CAMLRE010000028.1, read as the reverse complement.
TTTTCTAACTTTTATATTAGCAATACTCGAGTGAAATTGAGTACTTCCAGATTCGATTTATTCACTTAAGTCCAGATAGCAAAACAAACATTATGTTTCTTCTGCGGTAAGATCCTTTTTGAAGACGACATCGCGGGTAAATTCATAACTGAAAAGCAAGGTTAAGGCTGTGTAATAAACCCACACAAGTAAGACGATCAAAGAACCTGCTGCCCCGTATGAGGACTCAAGTCCTGCACGCCCCAGATATAATCCGATAAGCTGTTTACCCACTAAATAAAACGCCGTACTTATCGCTCCTGAAATCCAACAGCTTTTAAATGAAGCCCGGTCGGTCGGAACGAAACGATAAATCATCGCAAAAACCAAAGTGAAAGCTGCAAAGTTCACAGCAAAAGAAACTAAGCTCCATAAAAATCCCACGCCATCAGGGTAAAAAATGGCAATGACCATCGTAAAAATTAACGAAGCCACCGATAAAAAAGCAAAACCAAAAACCAAACCAACCGAAAAAAGTTTGCTCTTTACGAAATTCCAAACACCACTCTCTTGTTGTCTTAATGCATGTTCGTTAATTTTATCTAACGCGATTTTTAGCTGCGTAAAAATGGCCGACGCTGAAACAGCCAGAACGGCAACCCCTATGATTCCTGAAATTCCTGAAAGTTTTGGATTTTTATCTGCACTTTCAATCATCGCTAAAATTGTTGAAGCAATTTTTTCTCCGACAGCGGTCGTTAATCCTTCATAAATATTCTGCTGTAAATCAGGAGACAAAAGTGAAGCGAAAGCTAAAATGATTAACATAAAAGGAGCCAGCGCCAAGGCTGTTGTGTACGCCAGCGAAGACGACATCACAAAAATATCGTGCTTGCCGGCGTTTGAAACCGCCGACACTAAACGATTTTTTATCTCGGTAAATGTATCTTTTGCGACTAACTGCATACGTATCAAAATAGCAATTGGTAAACCAGCCTTGCGACAGGATTAGCTAGGCGCTCATTTCGCCCGTTTTCCCGTTTTGCCACAGGGGTGGAACAAACCCTGACAACCCTTTCGCGTCACTGTCCAGCCCATTGACAGCTCAAAACGCATACAATGCTTATAAGCTTGGTCAATCTCTTGCTCTAGATAGAAGTACCCCCCATGGCGGCTAGGCACCCCCCCCTTACCTGGCCGTCTTTTTTTTTCTCTTTCACCCCAATCAATGCTTAAATTAAAAAATGCGACAGACTTTACTAAGTCTAATTTTTATTTTTTCATCTCTGACAACGTGGGCTCAGCTTCCGGCAAAACCCTTTGTGTTAGTGATTGATCCAGGGCATGGCGGTGTTGATGCCGGAGCTGTGCGCGGTATTTTTAAAGAGTCAGATATCACTCTTAAAGTTGCGCAAAAGATGCAGTCGTTAATTCAGGGCGAATTTTCGCAAAACATCGAAGTCATTTTAACACGTGAAACAGATAAAAGTTTATCGTTAGAAAATCGCGTGCGCTTAGCGGAACAAAAAAAGGCTGATCTTTTTATCAGTCTTCACGCTAATAGCTCACAAGCCAGCTATGTTACCGGCATGGAATTCTATTTTAAAAAAGGCATCTATGCGACCAAATTGCCTGAGATTGAAGCCAGCACCGCTGTTAAAAGAATTGTTGGCGATCTCACAAGCTTTGGCCAGGTTAGACAAAGTCTAAAATTCAACCAGCTTTTACAAAACCAAATTAAAGCTTGGCGCGTTGACGAAAAGACCGTGATCAAACGGGCTCCTTTTTTCGTGATCGAAAAGACCTCGATGCCCTCGGCCTTAATTGAAATTGGCTACATTTCTAACTTAAGCGAAGCCAAACTCCTACTTACTGATGAGCGTCAGCAAGAGATTGCTGAAACCATCGCCAAAACCATTTACGACTTCAAAAATTTGCAAGTTTTGGCGCAGCCAAACTAACCAACAGTGGCGCAGCCGAAAACTACTTTTTACGAGTGACTTTCACTCTGCAATTTAGTGATATATTGGGCATGACAAATCCATCACAAAACTTCGTTCGCGCCGATAAACGTCTTCACAACCAACTTCGCCATATCAAAATCACTCCGGGTGTTTCTGATTACGCAGAAGGTTCAGCTTTAGTTGAATTCGGCAACACACGAGTTCTTTGCACGGCCACTTACGAAGCCAAAGCTCCGCAATGGTTAGTGGGAACAGGTTCTGGATGGGTCACAGCTGAATACGGAATGTTACCACGTTCAACGCACACACGTATGAAACGTGAAAAAACAGCCAGTGGCGGACGCACACAAGAAATTTCAAGATTAGTGGGCCGCTCTTTACGTTCATGCGTTGATTTAAAATTATTAGGCGAAAAACAAATCATCATCGACTGTGATGTGATCAA
>CAMLRE010000027.1 GCA_946482355.1 uncultured Bdellovibrio sp. | reverse complement strand
CCGCTAAAGGCAAACAGCCCAACCAAGACCAACAGAAAAAAAAGTTAGCTGAAGACCAGTTTCGCCTGATCGCTGACTGGTATCACATGGCAATCTTAAGTTTAACGCGTGTTAAAGAAGCCAAAAGCGATCCGCGTTGGATCGCGCAGCAACTTGGGATCACCGTTCAACAAGCCAATGAAGCCACTAGCCGTCTTGTCCGTTTAGGATGCTTACAATTAAAACCTGAATTTAAACAAATTGGTGAACCGTTTGAAGTCAGCTCAGATATTCCTTCAGCAGCGATTCGCAAATACCACCAACAATGTCTGCAGTTGGCCAGTGAAAAAATTGAACAGGTTTCATTAGAAAAACGCCAGATTCAGTCGTTAAATTTTCCGATGAGTCTTAAGACATTACCAAAGTTTAAAATATTAATTGATACATTTTTAGATGACGCTTTAGCCTTAACTGAAAAATCCGGCAAACAGCAGGAAGAAGTTTTTCAGCTTAACGTGCAGCTCATTCCCGTAACCCAAATTCACAAATAAAAAGGACACTTACAACTATGACAAAACTTATAACTCTTATGATGACATTATTCGCCTTAGGTTGCGCCACGACACACCCTGGAAAATCGGCTTCATTCATTGGTGGACAAAAAGACTTAGGTGTAAAGATCAGTGCTCTTCCTGTGGATGATGAAGATGCCGGAGCTGCATTTCAGATGTTTGAAATCACTCTTGAAAATACCAGCGATGAATGGTTACGTATTGATAAAACCACGTTAGTTACTGATCCGGCGACATCAAAAGTCAGCGTAGTGGTTGGAAATGATTTAAAAACTTGGGCTGAGGCTATGGCTCTTAAAAAAAATATCGACAATTACAATAAAGATATCGGTATCGCGGCCACAACTGCTGCAGGAACAGCGGTGATGATTGCCGGTGGCGTTAAAAATGACAAAGCTTTAGCGGCAGCAGGGGCTTTGACTTACCTGGCCGGTGTGACATGGGCTACAACCGATGTTATTTCAAGCTATCGCAGCTCTTCGATGAGCGTAAGAAAAGTTCCAGAGTCACATATCTATGAATCATTTGCCGTTCCTGGAAAAATGTTTTTACGCAAATGGATTTTAGTGAATAAACCTTCAGGCCTTGTTATGAGTAATTTAGTTTTCCAATTTGAAACTGTGGCTGGTGAGAAAGCTTTTTATGAAGTTAAATTATAAATTATTTCTATTCGTTCTCTTTTTAGCAGCAAAAACATTTGCACAAAATAGAGTGGGTAATGGCGGCGACGTTGTTACCTGCAGAGATAAACTACCCCAGGTTCTTGATCTTTACGAAAGCTCTGCAGAGATTATCACTGCAACAGAAACAGATTATCAGAAAATAGTTTCTGAGCGTTTGAACCTGTTAGCTGAAGCTCATAAAAAACTGGCTGACCAGTACCGCATGAAGTTTTCAAGTCTGTTAAATGACAGTGAATTTAAAGCGAACGCCAAACTAACTGACATTAAAGATTCAGAACACTTGGTGTTACCGAAAGGCTGCCGTTTAAAACAAGCTGCTATTCGTAAGAATGCAATTAGTAAAAATGAAAAACTTTTTCTTTTTGATGATGATAATTGGCAAGAAATGGATTCTTTAAATAAAGCAGCGCTTATCATGCACGAAATTATTTACGATCACTTTTATAAGCTGGGCGAACCTAATTCGGTCAAAGTCAGAAAACTGAATGCCCTGCTGTTTTCAAAAAATTTCGACAAAAAACAGTTCTGGCAATTGATCCAAGATTTAAAAATTCCGATTTATCCGTAATATTAACTGCAGTTAACAACAAAATGTATTTACCAGAGAAAACGGTAGTATAAAAAATCAGTCTTGTTAGCATAAGTTTATGAAAAAGATGTGTGTGTTTGTTTCCTGCATTTTCATTTTTTTAAACTTTTCCTGCACTAATAAAAAATCTGAAGCAGCTACCTGCTCGGTCAATTCAAAAGAATCTGAATTGTTTGTGGCCCTTGCAGCGGCCACTTCTGAAGTTGATTTTTCTTTTATTGCTGAAAGATCTGATGGTCGTCGTTTTAAATATCAACGTGGCTCTTCAAGCTTACAAACCTCTTATGAATCAGCATCCACCTCAAAGCTTGTCACTGCGGTTATTATTCTTCGTTTAGTAGAACAAGGTCATTTAAATTTAACTGACCATCCACAAGATAAAATTAGCACTTGGCCAATAACAAACAGTGATTCGCTCTACACGATGACGCTGGCACAGCTTCTAAGTTTTACTTCAGGTTTAGAAAGCGAGCCTGCCTGTTTGAATTTAGGTGGATCTAATTTTGCAAACTGTGTAACTAGCATTGGTTCAAGCAACGCCGGTAACGGAGTAACCCCAGGCTCAAAATTTTATTACAGCGGATCACATCTGCAAGTCGCAGGTATGATGGCAGTTAAAGCTCGAAACGTAGGTTCTTGGCAGGATCTTTTTACTGAATTTAAAATGCAGACCGGACTTTTCCCAACGAGTGTTTATGACTTACCTTCAAGCAGCAATCCCCGCTTAGCCGGCGGTATGCACTGGACAGGTTATGAATACATGGATTTTTTAAAAGCGTTGAAAGCAGGTCAGTTATTAACAACGGCTTCAATGAATTTACTTTTAAATGATCACACAACCGGCGTAACGATGGCTTACTCTCCAGCAATGACTGGCTTAAGTGAAGACTGGCATTACGGTTTTGGATTATGGCACGAATGCCAAAGCACTCCTTTTGCTTGCACTGCAGGCGTGCGAGTTTCAAGCCCGGGTGCGTACGGCGCTTACCCTTATTGGGATCGCAGCCGTAATTATTTTGCAGTTATTGCGCGCCAAGGAAGCCTTGGCACTTACACGAAAGGTATTGCAATTGAGCGTTCAGTACGGCCCCAAGTTGAAGCTTGGGCTTCTTGTTTATAAAATTATTTAAGCACCAGCAAAACTTAAAGATTCAATCAGAACATCTGGGCAGACTCTGCCACTGGCGCCGTTGTTTAGCTTATCACCCAAACCTACGATCTTTTTTAAAGCTTCTAAGATATTTCCAGAAACTACAAACTGATCAACAGCTCCAACTAATTTACCGTTTTCATAAAGTAAACCTTCAGCTGGCATTGAGAATTCACCAGTTGTTTCATTGTAGCCTGCGTGTAATCCACCCGTGAATTCAGTGATAACTACAGTTTTTGGATATTTAGCCACTAACTGTTCAAATGATTCTTTTCCTGCAGGCACTAGTAAATTACTGCAGCCGATCGACATGGTTCCGGCAGGAGATCTTGCCGCATGTGATGTATGAGGCAGATTCATTTTTTCAGCGTATTCTAAATTTGTAATAAAAGTTTTAAATTCACCGTTTTCAATTAAGGTTGTTTTTTTCGAAACGGCTCCTTCTGAATCAAATGGGCGATAGCCTGGTAAGTTTTCATCTAATGGGTTATCAACCAAGTTAAACATCGGACTTGCGATTTTTTCGCCGATCTTACCTTTTAAAAGGGATTTTCCTTCGAACACTTGCTTTGCTGAAAAATAACCTTCAAACATATTGATCATGGTTGTGAATTCATCACTTGAAATAACCGTTGCGTAATTTCCCGTTTTTAAAGTTTGTGGGTTTAATTTTTCTTTAGCTTTTTTAACTGCGGCCGAAGTGATTTCTGAAACTTTAATATCTTTAAAGTTTCTTGTTGAAACCGCTTCACCACCCATTTTTGAAGATTCACCATCTTTAGCTAAGGGATACGCATAAGCTGAATAGCCTTGGTATTTGTACTGGCAATCAACACCCGCTGAATTTAGTACACGAACAGCGCCTTGGCTTTCGCTAAATCCTGCCCACGGTACAGATTGAATTTTATCTTCAGTTAAACAATTAGCTTCTAAAGCTTCAGCGACTTTCTTTTTTTCTTCAATAGCCACCGTCGCAAATTTTGGCTCAGTGATTTGCATCGCTTCTGGTTTTACTAACGATAACGCTTTACTACCTTGAGCTGATTGTGAATTGGCTTGCGCATTGTTAAACGCTTCGTTGAAGGCATTTAGTAATGAGCTTTCAGATAAGTTTTCTGTGTAAGCGTAACCTTGTGAAGGCCCCACTAACACACGAAGGCCTGCGATCTGACTTTGAATTGATTCAAACTTGTCTAACTTTTTTTGTTTGTAGCCTAGCTTTAAAGTTTCTGATTCAGTGTACAGTAACTCAACCTGAGCTTTTTTTTCTTGAGCTATTTTTGAAATTTTTAAAAAATTTTCTTTAATTTGATCCATACTATTTCGCTTTCCCACCAACCATTAACGAAGATACTAATACTTCTGGTTGACCAACACCGGCCGGAATACTTCCGCTCACCGAACCGCACATACCTGTGGCCATTTTTAAATCGCTGGCCACTTTTGTGATTTTACCTAAAGTGTCGATACCACGACCGATTAAGCAAGCGCCTTTTACTGGCTCTTCAATACGACCATTTCTGATAATGTAAGCTTCACGCACTTGAAAGTTGTAATCACCAGTGCTTGTGTTCACTGATCCACCACCCATACGTTTTGCAAATAAACCGTAATCAACATCTTTAATCATATCTTCGAACTTATCTTTTCCTGGAGCGATGAACGTATTACGCATACGAGATGCCGGAGCAAATTTATAAGACTGCTTACGGCCGCTACCAGTGGCTTCAAAGCCGGTTTTCATAGCGCCCACTTGATCGACTAAGAATGATTTTACAACACCGTTTTCAATTAACGTTGTTTTTTTAGTCGGCATACCTTCATCGTCAAAACTTAATGAGCCCCACTCGTTAGCGATTGTTCCATCATCAATGGCCGTTAAACAATCGTTACCGATTTTTTGACCCATTTTATCAGCAAACACTGAATCACCGGTTTGTACAGATGTTGTTTCTAAACCGTGACCGCAAGCTTCGTGTAAGATAACACCACCAAAAGCGTTCGCTAACACCACCGGCATTTCACCTGCCGGAGCAAAACCTGATTTAGTTAAAATCAAGGCGCGGTCAACAGTGTCTTTTGTCATCGCTTTGATATCAAAGCGGTCAAAAATTTCAGAAGTCCCCATATGACCATGGTTTTCTGCAGAACTTTCTTTAGTCCCGTTAGTTTCAACAAAAGTTTCAACATTAAAACGCGAATAAGCGCGTTCATCATAAACTGAAACACCACGAGAATTAACGATTTGTACTTTTTGGAATTTTTCATTTAATGCAGCCTCCACTTGTGTGACATGTGTACTTAAGCTTCTGGCATGTTGATCGGCGGAGTTGAGCCAAGACATTTTTTTGTCACGGTTAATTTCCCACGGTTTATCACCGAAGGTGTGAATTGAATCAAATTGATTGGGATTATTTAAATGAATAGGTTTAATAATTTTAGAAGTATTACCGGTTTGGCTTTGCGCTGCGATTAAAGCGGCTTTAACTAAACCTTTTTCTGAAAGATCAGATGTTGTGACATACACAACTTCAGTTCCAAAAACCACGCGGATACCAGCCCCATAAAGTTGTCCCACGATCGCCTTATCCGGACGAGAATTTAAAACCGATAAATTTGAAGAATAAGTGTCTTCAACGAAAATATCGGCAAAGTCAGCGCCTGTTGATAAAGCGGCATCTAATGCTTTTTGTAAAATGTGAGTTTGAATAATCATGCGACGAAATCCTTAATCTTTAGACCTTCTTGAGGAAACTCAATCCAGTCTTCATTGGCTGGAAAGCCTTTTGGTCTTTTCTCAGTTAAATTTCTGTACTTTAAGAAAGCTGTCAAGCCACACACAAACGCTTCGAAGGCATGATTGTTCTCGACCATGTTTTTAGCGTCCTGGTGGTAAATGAAAGCGATATTATTATCGTTGAGGGCCTGAAGAAATTGGGCACGTGTTTCATCACCACCAAAGGCAGCGCGATGATCCGTAATTTGTGACTTCATCATGTTTAATGATTTTCCCATTCTCCAGAGCGTTAATTTTGGAAAAGCTTCGATACAATCCACGTCGGCTAACCTGCGACGGATAAAAGCGGCACGCGCCAGTAACGGAGCTGTGTTGGCCCCCATGGCGTGATGCAAGTGAAATACTTCTTCAAGTTCTGTGGCAAAATACATTTCCACAGCCCGTTGAGTGTAGGGCGTAAATAATTTTTTCGGCCGTTTTTTCTTTAAACGATCTTCTTCGTGACGCCACATCCATTCAACATGAGGCGCGTGACAGTTTTCATAGCCCGGGCATTTTAATTTACAAGTGATACAATTAGGTAAATTCCAAGGTGTATCAAACGCCACATATTTTAACGTATCAGCGTTTTGTAAAATCAATTCGTGAATTTTTAAATCACCTGAAATCGTTTCATCAGATTTAATTTTTTCAAATAGACGAGATAGAAAAATCTTTTTTTGTTCAGGGTAATATTCTAAGACAGCAACGCACGCTTTATCGGACTTGCCTCCCGCAAGAGAAACGCCGATAAAACGAATAACTTGATTTGATTTAGAAATAGTTACAGTTGATCTGGCAGCGGGCTTACTGGCCTTGCGTTGAGACACTGAAACTTTTCGTTTTCGCATGCGCTGATCACTTTCTGACGATGCTCAGGACTCACCCAGACCAGGACACATCCACCACCGCCGGCTCCACATATTTTAACAGCCTGCGCTCCATTTGATAAGCCGATTTGGTGCAGCCTTTCGATTTCAGGACTGGTGAATGCAGGTGTCAGCTGAATACGTGCGTCATATTCTTCGCGAAATAAGCCAGGAAGCTTCTCCCACGCTTTTGATTGAATAGCTTCCCACATATGATCTGCGATAATTTTAATTTTATTTAATGCCGCCATCACTTTTGTGTCTTGCACAATAGCCGATTTTAAAACTTCAAAATTGTTTAAACCACTATGATGGCTGCGACCTGTGTAAACCAATAAAAAATTATCATAAAGTGGAGACCCTTTTGGATCTGTCACATTTTGGGTAATACCGAAAGTGTCGTAGTTTAAATAATTTAAACCTCCGGTAATTGCCGGATAATAATCTTGTGTGCCTGTAGGTGTATTTAAAATCTCAGCTTCAAGATTATGCGCCCAGTGAACCATTTCATGCGGCGAAGAAAACTTAACTCCTGTTAATTGCGAAAAAGCCTTCATCATCGAAATAATTAAACTGCTGCTTCCGCCAAGACCGCCACCGATCGGGCTTTCAGATTGTGTGGTGATTGAAAAACCTTTTTCAATCACACCCGGCGCCTTTTGGTGAAACTTAGAAATTACGCTTTGATAAAGGTGTAATTTAGGATCAAGTGTGCGAATAAATTGCGAGTAATTTTCGAAATTCCATTTTTGTTTTAAATCTAAAGAATGAATTTCAATGGATTGATCTGTTTTACCTTCTAGATTTACCTTCGTCCAAATATCGATCGCCAAATTCACCGTGCGCGCTGAATTAACGAAATTGTATAAAGGCCAAAGATCTAAAGTACCACCGGCAAGATCTACACGTGTTGGAGATTTAATCGTAATCATTTTTTGCTCGCTTTTTCCGGTGTTGGTTCTACAGCCGCTACCTGATCTTTTAAAATTTGCTCTAACGGAAGTTGATCGATATAAGATTTATTTAAACCAAAGATACTATCGCTCGCCTGTGTGCGCGCTAAGTAATAATCTTTTTCTAAACCATCTTGTTTTTTATGTTGTAACGGACCCCAGTTTAACTGGAACAACAATTGGTCTTCAGAAGTTTTAAGAATGACCATGTCTTTACCGGTAAACTCTTTACCTTCGTTTTCTGGTAAGAAGTAAGTGATTTCTAAATCGTGAATTTGGTTAACAAGATCATCGACTAAGCTATTAGCCACTTTGATTTTTTCAGCCAAAGCTTCGCTTTCAGGACGCCATTTTGAGTCTTCTTTAATAAGCTGTAAACTTTTATTACCGCTTTTTACAAAGACGCGGTTTACCAGCTTAATATCAAACGTCATCATCGTTTTACGATCACGAAGGGCATCTAAATTTAAATTTCCAAAAAGTTCCCACTGCGATAAATCAAGCTTAACTAAATAAGTAGGCTTTTCAGTTAAAGCGTATAAAGCTTTATCTTTTTCACTTAAGTTAACAGCCACTGCCCAACGGTTATTATCTGTTTCAAAAACCACTTCAACGTAATCTTTGGCTAAACCTTTTTCTTTACGCTCTAAATCTGAGGGGTCACCTTCGCTGATATATTCTTGAATTGTGTTTTCAGCGATAGCTTTAATCATGGCGCGAATTTTACTTTGATCTAAAGCATAATGTTCAAATACCGGCGAATACCAGCCCTTATCACCGTTCACTAAGCTGAAATGATCATTTAATGATTTAATTGTTACTTTTCTAATCGCTGAAATTTGACCACGGTAAAGACTTTTTTCGCGAAAGTAAGTTAATCTTTCAGTCGTAAAATTATACCAAGAGGGATTCACGACCAGAATTTTTTCGTGGTTATCAATACGGGCATAATGATTACCTTCAAAGTTTTTTGTCGCACTTAAAAAAACTTTTTGTGATTGGCCTAAATTGTTTTTGATAATCATTAAGGCTTCAGGCGTGTCTAATCCAAATTCAGCCCAGTTAATACCGGGCCCTTCTTTAGCCACAGCTAACTGCTTTTCATTGGTTAACTGGTTTAACACTTCTTCTAAACGTTGGTTATCGGCCACGTCAGTGATGGGCTCTTCAATGTTCCAGCCTTTGTCTGTTTTTTGAAAAACGTATTTCGTATTTTTATTTTGCAGCTCTAGATAATTAATCTGATCTTTTTGCAAATACACAATGTGTGATTCGGCGTCTTTCTTTTTTGCAGCCTCAACAACTGTGTAGTAATAAACTCCACCTGAAAAGGCGACCGCTAATAAGGCTAAAATAATGGTTTTGTAAAACTTCATGTGCTGCTAATCCCTATGCGTGACGACGTTTAAGCCATAATACAATGGCAATACCTAAAAATAAAAACGGTAACGGAAAGAAAATTCCCATAACCACAAACTTATAAAACTGAGTGAATTCAGGAGGAGACATCGACATTTGCGTGATCGAAACCTCTTTCGGAGCGATTGAAATTAAATCGCTGTCACCTAATAAGTAAGACATGGCATTTAAAGCAAGATCACGGTTTACGTTTTGAAAGATCACACCGTTTGATAAGAAATCAGTGTCTGCTGCTACAATCGCTTTAAATGGCTTTTCAGCTTTATCTAATTTACCTGAAACTTCGGCCATCAAATTAAATGAACGTGGCTTACCTTCGTAGTTTTCACTGTCCATATTTAAAAGCGCTACTGACGCTTCAGGAGTGCGCACTAACATTTCAGTTTTAATATCAGGGCTAACCGGAACACTCGCTAAAGAATTTGGCGCTACAAAAATCGCCTTTTGGTTTGTCGTAAAAACTTTTGTAATCGGGCTTGTCGCTGAATAATCAACAGCCACTGTAGGTTCTTGCGAATTCACAACCTGACCCATCGGAGAATTAATCACGTTAAAAACGTAATGCGGTTCAAGCTTAAGACCAAAAGTATTTAATAAACCTGAAAGACCTGCGGTATTTTTATCGTCTAAAGTTAATAACAGCGAACCACCGGCACTTAAATATTTTGTAATGGCGTCGATTTCAAATTTTTGTAACGTGCTTTGCGGGCCTAAGATCACTAAAGCATTTGCTTCAGCAGGAACCGTTGTGGCCTTAATTAAGTTAATTTTTTTAACCGTGTAAGAGTTTTTCTCTAACATCTGCACGAAAGCATTCACACCGCGCTGATTTTTTTCATCTTCGATATTACGCTCTTCATCACCTTCAACGATGTAAACGATTTTCTTTTCTTTGCGGGTTACTTTAATAATCGCATTAGTAATTTCTTGTTCGTTGAATTTTTGCCCTTGGCTTCCTAAAAACTGTGATTCAACGCGGTTTTTTTGACCCTTATAAGAAACAAACACTTCACCGATTGGGCGATTAGCGCCAAATTCAGCTGTTGTTTTTGGGTTACCGTTCATCTCAACGTAGTCGATTTTTACTTTATTTGAAGCTTCGGCATACATGCGCGCCACTTGCGCAAAAGCCTTACGGTTAGCTTCAACGTTTTCAGCCCCTTCTTTATAGAAGAACTTCATTTCAATATCGCTATCTAACTGATTTAAAATCTGAACCGATAACGGTGATAAAGTATGAAGACCGATATTGGTAAAATCATAAGATTTATTTTCTTTAGCAGCTAAAATATTTAAACCTACTAAAAAAACTAAAGCGATAAGTACTAACGCCCCTAAATTTAAACCATGCTTTGTAGTTTTCATGGTCGCAAGCTCTAATAACAAATGGCGATCCATATAGATCCAACCAAAGAAAGCTAACACCGCAGGTCCAAGAATAAACCACATAAATGGCATCCACGCTTGAATTGCGAAATACAAACCACCAAAAGATAAAAACAAAACGCAGGCAATACCTAAAAGTAAACGACCCTTTTTGCTCATATTACGATCTCCAACGAGCTGATTCGATCACTCGCTCTGTCAAAAAGCAGAATAAGAAAATAACGCTGGCAAAGAACACCACGCCATTTAAACGAAGCACACCTTCAACCAAACTCTGTAAGTGTTGATTTAATGAAATCTGGTCAAAGACAGCTTTCATCGTGGTGCTTTCAACTAATTCTGAAAAGCCACCTAAAATCCAAACTGAAATGTTAAACACGATCCCTACAAAGAAAGCGATCGTTGTATTTTCAGTTAAGCTTGAAGCAAACATACTTAACGCCGAATACACAGCTCCCACTAAGAAAATACCCGTTAAGGCCATAAACGCCGGAGCCCACTGAAAATCAAACATTCTATGTGCCACCATAATGTAAACAAAAGCTAAAGCCGATAGGCCTAAGACCACGGTCAATAACGATAAATATTTACCGACGACGATTTGCACTGAAGTGATCGGTGATGTTAATAACAAATCAAAAGTGCGATTTTTCTTTTCTTCAGAAATTAAACGCATCGCTAAAGCTGGCACCATAAACATTAAAATTA
>CAMLRE010000026.1 GCA_946482355.1 uncultured Bdellovibrio sp. | reverse complement strand
AAAGTACGGTTCATCACGTGAAATATCCCAGTCACGTAGATCATCAACAAACCATTCCATCATCTTTTTAGAAACTTCAGGCGCTGTATGATGAGGAAGCCATTTTTTTAATTCTTCTTTAAAGTTATTTAATTTAAAGAAAATATGATCAGATTCTTTTTTTACCGGCGGAGTTCCGCAAATAGAACAACCTGGGTTAATTAAGTCACTTGGTGAGTAAGTTGAAGCGCACACATCACATGAATCGCCGTATTGGCCCGGTGATTTACACTTAGGGCAAGTGCCTTTAACAAAACGATCCGGTAAGAACATTTTGTCGTGATTACAGTATAACTGCTCAATCGGTTTTTTATGAATATGACCTTTGGCTTTTAAACGCTCATAGAAAACTTCAGATAATTTTTTATTTTCTTCTGAGTGAGTTGAACCATAGTGATCAAAACCAATCGCAAAGTCTGCGAAATCACGGGTGTGATCTTTAAAACTTTGCGCTACGTAATCTTCAGGTTTAACACCTAATTCACGCGCTTTAATCATGATCGGTGTACCGTGAGTGTCATCGGCACATAAGAAAATACATTCATGGCCACACATTTTTTGAAAACGAGCATAAATATCGGCTTCAATGTGCTCTAGCATATGCCCTAAGTGAATCGGCCCATTGGCGTAGGGAAGAGCACAGGTCATGATAATTTTTCGTTTTGAATTTTCTGTGTGTAACATAAAACCTTTTTAATTATAGCTTAATTGAATTTTTTCTAATAAATCCGGATCTGAAAGAACCATCTCGCCACCAACCGCAATTGCGGTTAATGGGTTGTCAGCTACGCGTACCGGAATACGAACTTCAGCTTCAATCTTATTTGCTAATTCTTTAATTAAAGCGCCACCGCCGGCTAACATAATACCTGTCTCGATCACATCAGAAACTAATTCTGGCGGAGTTTTTTCTAAAGCATTAAGAATACCGTGAATAATTAATTGAATCGAATCAGAAAGTGCATTTCCGATATCTTCAGAAGAAATCGTTTCGGTGCGTAAGAAACCTGAATCTAAATCGTGACCTTGAACTTCAAGTTTTTGAATATTCTTTTTCGGTAACGCTGTTCCTAAGTTTACTTTTAAGTATTCAGCCTGTTGGTCTGACACAACTAATTTTTTAGTGTCTTTTAAATAACGAATCACATCTTCATCAAATTTGTGACCACCTAAACGTAATGGTTCACAATAAACGATATCAGCTAAAGCGATCACGGCAATTTCAGTCGATCCACCACCGATATCAATGACCATGTGGCCACGAGCTTCGCGCACGTTAATACCTGCACCGATGGCGGCAGCCATTGGTTCGTCGATAAGAATAGTTTTTGACGCTCCAGCGGAACGACAAGCTTCAACAATGGCTTTTTTCTCAACTTCAGTGACGCCGTAGGGAAGTGACACCACAACTTTTGGACGTTGTTTGTTTGAAGCTTTAATCGCCTTCATTAAAAAATGGCGAAGCATCACGCGAGCCGCATCGAAGTCGGCGATTACGCCGTCTTTAACCGGTTTAATCACCACGATGTGACCTGGATTTTTTTTAAGAATTTCTAAGCCTTCAAGACCGATACCTAAAATTTTTCTTTTCTTCGGATCAATGCTTGAAACCATAACTTGGCTTGGTTCATTTAAAACCATGCCTTTGTTCTGGATAGAAATCAGCGTGTTTGCTGTTCCTAAGTCAACATAGATGTCTGCGCCTGCTGTAGTGGAACCAAATAACCATTCTAACATATAGTTTATTTCCTATAAGCCTTCGGCTTAATACTTCTTATATCCTGTTGAGCCTTCAAACGGGAAACTGAAATAAACAGAAACACTTGAAAGCGAGTTATCTAAATTTAAATTAAATTCGGCACCGATATGTTTGTCTTCTTGTGGAAACCATTCAGCACCCACAGTGAATTGTGAAGACACGTAACTTCCGTTACCGCTAAACCAAGTGATCGGAAGACCAGCGTACGGAATCATGTTTCCGTAACGAGTGTCGGCTTTCTTAGAAAATAGCGGAGTAATTTGAAAACCTGTTAAGTTGTGGTCTTCATCGCGTGCGTAAATAACAGCGGCACGGCCACCCATAGCAGGTTGTTTTTCAACATCTGGAAATGGAACCCATTTAACCGAAGCCTGTGTCCAGAAATCAGTTTCACCACCACCCATTGTGATGCGGCCATCAAGATCATCATCGATATGAGCATCGGCATAAACACCAACGTTAAAACCGCCACCATCAGAAACAATCAATTGCGGAGCTACGCCTAAACGGTAGTAGTTTTCTGGCAAGATTTCTGCCGTTTCGTTGATAGTTAAAAAAGCGTGGCTATAGCGCGAAAGCATAAAAGCTGAAGCGAAAATAGAAATGATCTGGATCCATTTGAAAAGTTTGTTTTTTGTCATAGGTAATATGGTAACCACCCAGACTTTAGGTTGGCAAGCGTTACACTGCTGTTAACCCGCAAAGCTACGCTTTGACTTTATAGAGAAAAAACGATGACATGAATTCGTGCCTATTTCAGCTGTGATCATCTGTAAAAATGAAGAATCAAACATCGAACGTTGCCTAAAATCTTTAGCTTGGGTTGACGAAATTGTTGTTTATGACTCGGGTTCTACCGACAATACCATTAACATTGCGCAGAAATTGGGCGCAAAAGTGCATCAAGGGCCGTGGTTAGGTTTCGGACCAACAAAACACGAAGCTACAAAGCGTGCATCGCATGACTGGATTTTATCTCTCGATTCTGATGAAGAAGTTCCGCTTCACTTAAAGCAAGAAATTCAATCAAAACTTCAAACGCTTGATGCTGATTACATCTACAAAATTCCGCGTTTATCGTTTTACTTAGGCCGCTGGATTAAGCACGGTGGTTGGTATCCAGATTTTCAAATTCGTTTGTTTAACCGCAAAACTCATCAGTGGAATCAAGCTGTGATTCACGAAAAAGTTGAACCGTTAAATGGCGACACTGAACACATCGCCGAACTTGATAATTACATGCACCACTACGTTTTTAAAAACATTGAACACCAGGTGCAAACGAATAACCGTTATTCAACACTGCAAGCTGAAGCTATGTTTAAAAACGGAAAATCTTTTAGCTATTTTCACTTATTCACAAAACCTTACGTAAAGTTTATTGAATGTTACATTTTTAAACTTGGTTTTTTAGATGGCTGGGCAGGGTATGCGATTGCTAGAAACGCGGCTTATTCGGCTCTTTTAAAGTGGTTAAAGCTTAAGGAGATTTATGATGCAAAAAAATAAGTTCTTCTTTTTAACATTGATTTCATTCTTCGTACAAAATGCAACAGCCTCTATTCCGGTTCTTAAAAGTTATGTTGGTCATCCGTTAATTCATTTAGCTGATGGCAATGTGAAAGTAGAGCCGGTTAAGGGTAAAAAAATTGAACAAAGTTTTACTGTTAAAACCGCGGCTAAAGAACAAATCAAAATCGAATTGGGTAAAGATTTTTACGTGATTGTGTTTCCGGAATCGAGTGCAAAGATTGAAGGTTATTACATCACCAAAAAAGATTTCAAAGTTAAATCAGTGAATTTTAATTCAGGCAGATTCTACGTTAAAAACGGCTCAAACATCGAAGATGATTTAACAGTGATTTATCAATCTGACTTTTTTATCTGGAAAAACAGCGAAAAAAACAATCAACGTGAATTTTTCGTAGAGGTTAATCCAGCGATTGCGCAGGTTCGCTTTTGCGCTGGAGAAGCCGGTATCGCGGCTTCGTTGTTTGATCATGAAACAGTGAAAAATCTGAAATACCAAGAGGGGGCTTCTTTTCAGGGAGTTCTTAAAAACGGTGAATTAGAGTTTGATCAGTTACTGCAAAATCGCAAAATCCCAAAAGGAGAATGGAAAGAAAACTTCACGTGCGATTTTAAACAAATTTTAAAAGAGATGAATGACCTTGAAGCTTCTGAAATGGCCAGAACTAAGAAGGCTGCTCAGGCTAAAAAAGCCGAAGAAAAAAAGCGTAAACAAGAATACGACAAATCGGTTTGTCATGATCCCAACGGGCAGTTCAACGAATGTTTGTGGAAGTGGGAAGAGAAATCTTGCATTCGCTACCGCTGTGATGGTCAAGGCCACTGGCAAGATCGCCAACAATTACCTAAAAACCAGAATTATCATTGTGAGACTAAGCCCAAAGTTTCTAAGTGTGACTACTAAACAAAGTAGCACGTGAACTGACAACTCTTTGCAAGTGTCAGCACTTAACGTCACTTCTTGTTAGGTTCGTAACCTATTTACTTTAAGCATCGTCTCATATTGGGTCTAAAAACACTTAAAAACCACCTGTTTTCAATAACTTATGCCGTTTTTGTATTTTCGGCACAGCGCTTGTATATACCTTAATATACAACGCACCTGATTTAAAATGGCTCTTTAAGGAAGGTATTTATGAAAACAGGATTATTAAAAACAAATGCACTCGTATTATTAACAGCAACTGTATTATTTGCTGTTGGATGTTCGAATTCAAATTCGAGCGATACAGTCACAAATACTCTTCCAGTAATTAATGGAACGATTCCAGGACCGATCATTATCGATCCTTCAGCTCCAACAACTCCTGGAACAAGTTCAACAACTACATTCTACGGTGGATCAACTGTAACGTTTAAGCCAACAAGCTTAGCGCAAATGAATAAGTATGTTGCGACTCATCCATTAAATGCTCCGTCAGATTTTAAAATCAACATCAACTTAGCATCAGTTGGTTCTGGTCGCTACGGTGGTTCGGTTTCAATCTCTTATAAAGACAACGGTTATCTTTATAACGGTGTATTCAAATCGGGTATGGGTACAAACCAATCATTTAAAGGTATGTACGATAACGGTACTTTAGAATCTAACTATAACTACTGGTTTAACTACAACAACCAAACTGTATTCACAGGTTTTTTCGAAGACCAATACGGTGCAATCACTATCACTTTAGTTCCGCAATCAACTTCATCTGGTGGTAACGATGCTGAACCTGTAGCTGGTAGCAAATATAAAGGTTATGTTTACTTCAAAAACTTCGCAGTAACTTCGGCGCAACACTCTCCATACCGTGCTTGTTGGTTTACTTACATGGGTCCCTATGACTGCCGTTCAAATGTAATCCAAACTAAGTGTGGCTTGTTCCCAGGTGCTGAAGCTGGCTACGAGTTACTAGGTACTTTCTCAGATGTGGTAGTTAACGACGCTTTTAACATTAACTAGAACTTTATAGAAACTTTGAGACTGATAAATCGAGGATTTTATGAAAACTTTTACTAAAATGATGTCACTAACAGCAGTTACAATCGCTACAGCTTTCGTGATTGCTTGCGAAAATAAAACTAACAATGGCCAAGCAAACCTTCCGGTTTACCAAAACGGAATCGGTGGGTCTGAGTTTTTCAGATCGGAATCAAAAGACACGAACCAAACACTGTTTTTTAACTTAAGTTTTTTAAGTTCTTCAGGTGTTGCGGCCCCTTATTACAACAATCAAATTTATGGATCTCCGGTGATTAACTATGTTGGCCCGGTGGCTGTAAACGGAGCTTTAACCGTAACTATGGGTCAGTATGTGGGTGGATGTTTAGTTCCGTCAGGAACATACAATCTATCAACTATTCAAACCGGTGTATGGGCAAATGCTCTTGTGCAGAATGTAAGAATGCAGGCAAGTGGTCCGGCAAGTATGATTTTATCAATTCGTAACGCTCAAGTTTCGGCAAAACCTTATAACCAAATGGGTAACCTGTGGACGGAAATTCCGCAATATGGCCGAATCTTCGGAAAAATCGTGATCGAAAACGTGAACGGGTACAATTGTTACGCCGACGTTTTAGTCGATTAACAAGCGCTTCACACAAAATAGTTAAAGTAATTTATTAAGATTTAAGATCGTAAAAGATTTTATAGGAATTGTTTTATTTAAAGGGCGACTTTGTGAAGAGCCATCACACTGTCGCCCTTGTTTTTTGTTTCGGGCTCCTGCCCTCAACCCACTCCGCTTCGCTGCGGGGCTAGCGCGCAAAAATGCCATCATGGCATTTTTGTGAACCCAAACAAAAGTCTTGCCTAATTCTAAAATCACGTTTCAAATTATAGATATGAATTTACTACCTCTTTGGATTGAGTTCTTCGATGATTTGCAACATGTAAGAGGGCGTTCACTAAATACTGTGATGGCCTACAGAAGAGATTTGGAATTATACAAAGCTTTTCTGCAAAAAAGCACACGCTTAGCTGAATTCTACGATTTCATGAAAGATGAAGGGTTATCAACTCGCTCACAAGCGCGTGTGATCTCTTCTTTACGTACTTATTTTAAGTTCTGCGAATCTCGCGGGATTAAATCAGAAGAATTACGTGAACTTCGTCCACCAAAAGTGAAATCATCACTTCCTAAAGCCATTACTTTTCAAGAATTTGAAAAGCTATTTGCTTCTTGTGAAGTGCCTGATCCGGCAAAAAAATACCGTAACCAATTAACGTTATTATTCTTATATGGTTTAGGTTGCCGAGTTTCAGAATTAATTTCTTTAAACTTATCAGATTTTTCAGCCACTGAACGTTGGGTGAAAGTTTTAGGTAAAGGCAAAAAAGAAAGATTAATTCCTCTTACAGAGACTTTATTTGAAGCTTTAGATAAATATCTAAAACATTCTCGTCATTTATTAGCTTATGATGAATCGGGACAAAATTCTTTATTATTAAATGACCGTGGACACCGTCCATCGCGCATTGATGTATGGAGATGGTTAGCTTCTTGGTCGGCAAAAGCTGGTTTTGAAGAACCTGTTCATCCGCACAGATTCAGACACGGTTGTGCGACAGCTCTTTTAGAAGGCGGAGCCGATCTTCGTTCGATCCAAATGCTTTTAGGTCACGCAAGTATTCAAACAACGCAAGTTTACACAGCGGTATCGACAGCAACGACCACGAAAGCGGTTGATGAACATCACCCAATGTCTAAACTTAAAGACGTAGCGATTTAGTTTCGGATTAAAATCCGAAAATCGTAAATCTTTAAAGTTAATCGTAAAATTAAACTTAATAAATAAAGCCTAGGCCTTGCAAAGCCTGGGCTTTATGATTTTAAAAACACTGATCGAAAATCAAAATCGTCTAGTTCCGGCCATCGTTGAAATAGAACTGATTCCGGGTATTCCACAAATTCATTTTTTAGGCCTTCCAGATAAGGTCATTAAAGAAAGTTTTTTTCGTATTAAGGCTGCGATGAAATCTGCTGGCTATAAATTTCCATTATCACAGCAAGTGATTGTGAATATCAGGCCCAGTTCTCTTAAAAAATCATCGTCAGGCTTAGAGTTAGCCGTGGCTTTAGGTATTTTACATTTAACCGGGCAAAAAATTTTATGCGAAGAAACGCAGAAACATTTGATTTACGGTGAGCTTGATTTAAACGGCGGCGTTCGTGAGCCTGAAGATTTAAAATATTTTAAAAATGTGAATAATGACTTGGTGTTAACAGGAAATGCTTTGACTGAAAGTCATGAATTTTCAAGACTTATGGATTTAGTTTCTGACGTTATGATTTCGCGGGCCCAAACGCCTAAAACTGTTTTGCGAAGGCCGCAGATCGGTTTAGAACAAAAGTTTTCAGAAGAAGAAGCCGAGTTAATTTTTTTAATGTCTACAAGTGGTCTTCATACATTATTGGCTGGTCAAGCAGGTGCAGGAAAATCTTTTTTAGCTAAGCGCTTTATTAGTTTTTATTCTTCTGATGAAGCTCCTACGCACGATGATTGGTTTCCTTTTATAGCACCCCATCATTCTTTAACCGTGGGTGCTTTTTTAGGTGGTGGAGTTCAACTGGCCGAAGGTGAAATCGAAAAAGTTGAAAACGGTGTGCTTTTGATGGATGAACTTTTAGAATTTCATTCACAGATTCTAGAATCATTGCGAGAGCCCATGACCGGTGAAGTTTTACGAATTGCCAGAGCCGGGCGGGTGAAAGAAGTTAAACCTTCTTTTCAAGTTATTGCCACGAGTAACTTTTGCCCGTGTGGAAAATGGATTCCTGGTTATGATTTTTCAGGCTGCCGCTTTGGAGCTTCAAAATGTAAAAGCTATTTAGACAGATTAAGTGGGCCGCTAGCGGATCGTTTTGGCTTAATGTATTTTCATAAATTAAAAAGACCGCAAAGAACGCATTCGGGCCATGAAATTCTAAAACGTATCGAAAACTGGAAAGCTTTGGAGCAAAAAACTAAGCCTAAAATCGATCTAGAAATGATTGAAGAGACCTATTCCGAGCTTTCAGGTCGACGTCAACAAGCCTTAGTTAAGGTTGCACAAATTTTTGCCATCGAAGATCAAGCCCCAGAAATAACCAATAAGCACCTAAAAAAGAGTGAATCTTGGACGGTAAAGGGCTTTTTGCAGCTTGAAAAGGGGATGAACTAGAGTTAAATTGTTGCTGACCTTTCAAGTGGTGACGTGGCCGAGGGGTTAGGCAAGGCTCTGCAAAAGCTTGTACGGGGGTTCAAGTCCCTCCGTCACCTCCAAATTCTTAATTATCTTTAAAATTTAACCTGTAGACATCATGCCGCTGGAAATTCCAGTGACCGTTAATCTTAATAAATCGATCTCTTTATTTTTCATAGCTATGTTTTGTAAAAGATTAAGAGGGTGAATCATCGGCGCTCGAAGCTGAACGCTTTCTTGAAGCCATTGTTTTGTATCTAGTAACTTGTGTGATCTGGTGATCGTTTTGCAAAACTTAACTGTGCGATTATATTCGTCTTCAATTTCTGTTGAAAATTTTTGAATAAGTTCTTTTGGTAAAGAACTTTCATATAAATAAGTTTTAAAAACCGCCAGTTCCACTTTAGCTAAAGTAAAATCTAATGCTTTCACGTAAGAATTAAATACCGGGTTACGTTCGAATTCGTAAGTTAAAGCTTTTTTTTGTTCTGGTGTTGATTTCTCCCAGGCGCTGCCTGCGCCCCACCAGACCGGAAAAAGAAGTCTTGTTTGAATCCAACATAAAATCCACGGAATGGCTCTTAAGGCTTTAACGGTCAGTTCTTTCGTTCTTCGGGCGGGGCGTGAACCTAATTTTAGATAGCTCATCATAGCATAAGGCGTAGCTGATTTTACGATTTGTAAAAATTCAGCATCGGTAATTTTACTTCGATACGACTTTGTGATTTCTTCAGCGAAAGCTTTTAAATCGGCATTTTCTGGCGAGTGAAATTTTCTTTTTAAAACTTCAGTTGCACACTGAGCAATATTTTCTAATTGGCGATCGGCAATCATAGGCGTTGCTAACCAGCGTTCAATCATTTCACCCTGAACTGTGACTTTAAAATTATTCACAGCACTTTTAGGCCACCAAGCCGTTTGGTTATCAAGTGTTCCGCCACCGCGATCGACACTTCCGCCTGAGCCATGAAAAAAGACCGGAATCATTTGGTGCTCGCGGCAAACTTTTTCTAAACGTGGCAGAGCTTCAGCAATAGCCAAGCGGCTTGGAAAAACTCCGGCCTCTTTGCTTGAATCTGAATAACCTACCATAATTTCAACTTTTGAATCCCAATGTTTTTTAATCGCTGTTTTTAAAACATCGTCTTTAAAAACTTCTGTCATAATTTCTGCCGATTGAGCTAACGATAAAGCTTCTTCAAATAACGGCACCACCGGAAGAATGATCTGGCCTAAGTATTTTCGTTGTTTTAAAGCTGCTGTTTTTACGTGATGGGCTGATTCAGCCATACTGATAATAAAAGATCGGGCGTACCAACGTGGATCTCCGCCGGCTGAGATAGAAGCGATTGTTTTTAACATACGATCAATGGCCAGACCTTTTTTGTTTTTCGGGCGTGACATGATAACATCAGAGGCCTCGCGAAGCTCCATTGGAATCACTAAGCCGGGAAATAACTCAAGCAATTGGTTTATTGTGCGAAGTTCTGGGTGAATGATTCCTATTTTATTTTCATAATCGGTAATCAAGTTTAAAATTTCTGTTTTAAACTTTTCAACACGTTTTACATCTTTTGTTTTTATATGTCTTAGTGATTTGGCATTTACCAACAATTCGTTAATTTGTTTTATTAGGTCTTCATCTGAAATTAGTTTTAAGGTGGCCCGAACTTCGATAAGACGGTTTGTGATTTGTTTTAAAATTTCATTTCTGGCAAGGGTTAAACTTTGCAATAAGGTTTTTTCATGAACTCCGGGGTGGCCATCTTTATCACTGCCAATCCAGCTATGAATACGTAGATTTACTTTTCGCTCGTTAGCGTTCATTAAAGTTGTTAGAATGTGTTTTCTAAAAAGTTGGGCATAAAGAGTTTCAGCTTCATCTTTAACTTTAGGAGACCGCTTACGCATGACCGGTGTTTTCCAGGCAATTTCTAAAAAATGTAACAGGTCTTCTCTTTGATAAGGCTTAATTTGCATTTTTTTTTCAAATTCATTAGTGGCTAAAATATCGATAAGAATTTTTTGAATATCTTGAAAGACTGAAATATTTTGTGCTGACCTTGCCTCGGTCGGGTGCGCTGTTAATACATAAGTTATACTTTCAGGGTGAATGTCTGATATTTTAAACTTTTTATTCACTTTTAAGCGGTGGCTACGGTAAGCATTTTCACCTGCATTCATTAGCTGAATCATTAAGGTAAAAGCGTGTGCTATTTGATAACGTTGTTCAGGGCTAATTTTTTCTAATTGGTGTTTTAAAGATTTTAATTTTACAAAAGCTTCGCGAAGGTAAGTCATCTGTAATCTAAGATTTTCGATCTGTTTAAATCCTTCAGCGCCCAATTCGCGCTTGATCACTTCACCTAATAGCGCCACTGATTCGCGAATAAGATGGCGTAATTCAGGAGCCACCTTTTTTTTCTTTGGAACTAACTTATTTAAATGAAAGTCTTGAACAGAATTTAGCATACATCCCCCACCCAGGGAGCTTTAATAGCAATCTAACAACCATTTCAAAAAGAAGTTAACGCTCCTTTGCGGGGAGAATCGCCCGGTGGTTTAATTTAATGGGGCAATTTGTTCTACGGCTTAAACTTTGCTGAGCAAGAAGTTAAGGAGGTTAGTTATATGCCAAAATTCAATGTTCATCCAAAAAAAGAAATGCCAAAAAACCAAAGAGTTGAGCCCGCTGAAGCCAACGAAAAAGACGCTAAAGATTTAGGGTATACCGATAGTTCCGGTCGCGCGACAAGAGTCGAACCCACTCGTGATCCGCACAGTATTGGTTCGTCTA
>CAMLRE010000025.1 GCA_946482355.1 uncultured Bdellovibrio sp. | reverse complement strand
CTTGAAACTCGTATGGAACCCGTGCGCAAAGGCTATGTGCAATTAAAAGCTGTCGGCGTTGACCGCCTGCTTAAAGCCTTTGATCTGTTCGGCGAATTCAGTCGCGAGCATATGGTAAATATGACTCCGCAATTTAAAGATAAGGTTCAACAGATGACATCAAGTTTTAAAACAGGAACAGCTCAGTCTGCGCCTCCTCCGAGTGCTGCGTCTTCAGCGCAAGCGTCACCTGCTGCACAGCCTACCCCACCGCCAACAGCCCAGGCTTCATCGCCTTCGGCCCCTGCTTCGTCTAATACTCCGCCTCCAGCAGGAGCTGATGACGCCAATACAACTGTTCGTGTACCGGTAGCTTTATTAGATAATTTGATGACCATGATGAGCGAAATGGTTTTAGTTCGTAATCAGGTTTTACAAATTTCTAATAGCAGTGATGATTTGGAATTTTTAAACTTAAGCCAACGTTTAGATGTGGTTACTTCTGAATTACAATCAGAAGTCATGAAAACCCGCATGCAACCGATTGGTAACGTATTAAGTAAATTCCAACGCGTAGTCAGAGACTTAGCTAAAGAATTAAATAAAAAAATCGAACTAACTCTTGAAGGTACAGAAACAGAGTTAGATAAATCCTTAATCGAAGCGATTAAAGATCCATTAACCCACATTATCAGAAATGCCTGCGATCACGGATTGGAAACTCCCGATGAACGCCGTCAAACTGGTAAATCTGAAATGGGCCAAATTTTAGTGCGTTCATTTCATGAAGGTGGCCAGGTTATTATTCAGGTTACTGATAACGGCCGTGGTTTAAATCGCGATAAACTGATTAAAAAAGCGATCGAAAAAGGCATCATCACACAAGAAAAAGCTACGAAAATGACAGACCGTGAAGCTCACGAACTGATTTTCGCTGCTGGTTTTTCTACGGCAGCAAATGTAACAAACATTTCTGGCCGCGGTGTAGGTATGGATGTTGTGAAAAACAATATCGAAAAAATCGGTGGCCGTGTAGAGCTTAAGAGTGAGTTAGGTAAAGGTATGACTTTATCTTTAAAAATTCCTCTGACGTTAGCGATCGTGCCAGCGATGATTATCAAATCAGGCGAAGAAAAATACGCAATCCCACAGGTCAAACTTGTGGAACTCGTGCGTGTTGAAAATAACCCTGATTCTGAAGAAGAAAAAATTGAATACATCCAAGGTAAACCGGTGTTCCGTTTACGTGGTAAATTATTACCGCTGGTGATCTTAGGTGAAGTTCTAAATCCAGAAAATAAAAAAGACCAATCAAGCTATAATATCGTCGTTCTAAATGCTGATAATAGATATTTTGGCTTAGTGGTGGATGAAATCCATGACACGGCAGATATCGTTGTTAAACCTTTAAGCCGTTTCTTAAAAAACCTTTCGGTTTATTCAGGAGCTACAGTTTTAGGTGATGGTTCAGTGTCATTGATTTTAGATGTGATCGGTCTTGCTAAATACGCTCAGCTTACAGCTGCCCGTCCGCAAGAAGAAGATGCTGGTTTACAAGCTCGCGAAGCGATTTCAGACCAACAAGAATTCTTATTCTGTAAAGTGGGAGCACCTACAGTGCATGGATTACCATTAGCTGTGGTTCACCGTCTTGAAGAATTTCAATGGTCAGATATTCAAATGTCTGGCGAAATTCCGGTTGTTCAATACCGCGACCAGTTACTTCCGATCATGTCGATTCATGAGTACCTTGGTTACGGTAAATTTGACATCGTGAATTTATCGCAAACTTACCAAACTTGTAAAACAGTTGTGATCAAGAAAAACACAAAACTTTATGCCCTGCAAGTGCATGAAATTTTAGATGTGATTTCAACTTCGACAAATATTGACGATGCTTTCTCTGACCGTAAAGGTGTTTTAGGAAGCTTACTGGTGAATGGCGAAGTTTCTGTGATCATCAATGCTTATGAGTGCGTTGAACATCTAATGAATAAGATGGCTCCAGGCCAAGCGTCTGAGCGAGTTCCTGATTTAGTTTCTTATGTTGAAGAACAAAAGAAATTTAATTCTAAACCGTTAAACGTTAAAGCGTGCAAAATTCTTCTCGTTGAAGATTCAAATTTCTTTAAACGTCACTTAGTGGCTATTTTAAAGAAAAACCAATTGCATGTGGTTGTAGCTAATCATGGTCAAGAAGCTTTAGATCTTTTAGCGCAAGACAATTACGACTTAGTATTAAGTGATATCGAAATGCCGGTGATGAATGGTTTAGAATTAGCGAAAGCTATCCGTTCACAAGATATGTACAACCATATTCCGTTAATCGCGATCACGACTAAGTTTTCTGAAGCTTATGCTCAGGAAGGTCTTGAAGCTGGATTTAATGAATACTTAGAAAAAATTAAAGAAACCGAGCTTGTAGAAACGTTATTTAGATATTTAACGTCTGTAAAAGCTAAGAAACAAGGAAACGTGGCTGTATGAGTTTACAAGAACAAGCCTGCACATTCTATCTCGAAGACCGCATGTACGCGTTAGATGTGCAACAAGTGCAAGAGGTTACTAAAAGTTTACCGATCACTCCGATCCCTTTAGCGCCATCTTACGTTAAAGGGTTAATCAATCTGCGCGGCCAAATCGCCGTGTCGATTGATTTACGTGAAATGTTCGGTTTACCAAAACAGGAAAACACGGAATTAACCAACACGATCGTTTGTCGTACAGACGGTATCTTGATGGCCTTTCCGGTAGACCGCGTTGGTGACGTTGTCGAAAACGATTATAACAATTTTGAAAACACTCCAGAAACTGTTGAACCAAAAATTGCACAGTTTATGAAAGGCGTTTTCAAATCTCAACATGACATTCTAAGTATGCTTGATATCGAGTCGATTTTAAAATGTTTAGACCTAAATGGGAAAGCGTTAGCTAGCGAAACTTAGACTATGAGTAAAAGACTGAACGTTCTTATTGTCGACGATTCTTTAGCAGTGCGCGCACTGCTACGTAAGTCGCTTGAGAACGAAGCACAAATTGAAAGCCTTTCGACCGCCTCAAACGGTCGAACGGCTATTGAATATTTTAATGAAAAAAAACCAGACATCGTGGTTTTAGATATGAACATGCCAGAAAAAAATGGCTTACAAGTGATCGAAGAAATCAGAGCTAAAAACTTTCAAACCCCGGTTGTTTTATTTTCAACGGCTGGCGAAGCTCCTGATACTTTAAAGGCTTTACAATATTCGCAAGTCGATTTTCTAGCCAAAGACGAACAGACAGACACAGCTCTTTCTGGATCTTTGGAAGACAACGTTAAACGTTTAAAAGCCCGTCTATTACCTAAAATTTTACAATTCTTTCAATTTCACAAAGAAGCTGAAGCACCAAAACCAGCTGCTCCGGTAGCTCCGGTAAAACCGGCAGATCTTCCGAAAAAACATTTTTCGGCGGTGGCTACATTTAAACCGGATGCGGTTACGATTGCCAGTTCAACAGGTGGCCCGCGTGCTTTAGAAACATTGTTTGATGGTTTAGGCAAATTTGTCGAAAAACAATTTGGCCCGATGTTTATCGTTCAACATATGCCGGCAGGATTTACTTTGCAGCTGGCGGAACGTTTATCAAAAATTTCAGGTTTACATTTTAAAG
This sequence comes from uncultured Bdellovibrio sp., assembly GCA_946482355.1. Next base: position 7,688 of record CAMLRE010000025.1, on the reverse strand, counting down.
AAGCTGAGCACGAAGAAGTTGTACGCCCGAGTACAATCTATATTGCTCCTGGTAACTACCATATGGAATTACGTGCTGATCCGGATAAATCTGTTAAAATTATTCTTAATCAAAAAGAACAACGTCACAGTGTTCGCCCGTCGGCTGATTTTATGTTTGAAACAGCAGCGCCGATTTACCGTTCAAGAATGTTAAGCATTGTTTTAACAGGTATGGGCGAAGATGGTATTCAGGGTATTCCGCATATCAAAAAATATATGGGAAAAGTCGTGACCCAAACCGAAGCGACTTGTGCAGTTTACGGTATGCCTAAAGCTATTGATGATGCCGGACTTTCTGATGGCTCAGAAGATTTACAAAGTATTCGTCAGATTTTAATGAACCACTTTTTCTTTAAAGTGAAGGGTGCGGCCTAGATGAATCCGATGTTAATCGACTTTTTTGCTAACTACATCAAAGAGCAGCTAGGCATTGTCTACGAGCGTGGTAACTATTACCAGCTTGAAAAACGCTTAGAAGAGCTTGCCCGAAGTGAAAACTGCTCAAGCATTGAAGAGCTTGCTCTTAAAGCCCGCAATGGAATCAGTGGCAATTTTAAAACTAAGTTATTAGATTTAGCGACAAACAATGAAACTTCATTTTTTCGTGACCCTAAAATCTTTGAAATGCTTGAAAAAGAAGTGTTTCCTCATTTTATCCGTCATAAGATGCATGAAATTCGTGTGTGGTCTGCGGCCTGTTCTTTTGGACAAGAAATCTATTCCGTTCTGATGTTACAGCAAGAGTTAGCCTTTGGCGCTCGCCCTGAAATCAGAGAATTTGTAGCGACCGATATTTCAGAAAAAGCTTTGAAAAAAGCGACTGAAGGTATTTACAATCACGTAGAAATGGGGCGAGGTTTAACTCCTCACCTGCAAAATAAATTTTTTAATCCGGCAAGAGAACCTAATCACTGGCAAGTTAAAGTTGATTTGCGCAGAAAAGTTCAATTTAAGAGCCAGAATCTTTTAGACCCATTTAGTCACCTGGGAAAATTTGATTTAATCTTATGCCGTAATGTTCTGATTTATCAGACAGTCGATAAAAAAACGAATATTATCGACCGCCTGTATGACCAACTGACCGACAACGGAATTTTAGTCATGGGTGTCGGCGAATCAATGATCGGTTTATCAACGAAGTTTGAGCAACTGACTTTTGGTTCTGTTTCAATTTATCGTAAAAAACAAAACGCAGCCAAAAAAGTGGCTGCGTAAAAGAAGTGGAAACGAATACATGAACGCAATGATCAACGAAGATGATTTAAAAGAGTTTAGACAAGAAGGCGCCGAACTATTAGACGCCGCCGAAAAAGCTTTATTATCTTTAGAAGACGGTGCTGATTATAAAACACAGTACAATGCCATCTTTCGCGCATTTCATAATCTAAAAGGTGCCGCCGGCATGATGGAGATGCTAGACCTTCAGGCCCACACGCATATTTTAGAAACTGAGTTAGTTTCATTAAAAGAAAACTCTAGTCTTTCTTCAGATCAAATTGATTATTTCTTAAAAGGCGTAGACCGTGCTAAAAAAATGCTTTGGGGCGAAAGCGTTGAAGCCCACGAAGCTCCGCCAGTTAATAATGTTGTGCAAATGGTTCAACCCGTGCATGCGCCGATTCCAGTTCAATCAGCGGCCGCACCGGTAGCTCCGGTTGAAGAAAAAGAAAAACAAACTGTTCTTGAGCCTACCCGCTATTTACTTTTTAGTGATGGTGGCGAACTAGCTCAATTAGAAGCTGATCTTAAAGGCTTTAATTTTGATGTTCACAATCACAGCGATTATATCGATGGCATTACTAAGTATGACACGTTAAAGCCGCATGTAATCTTTATTTCTCCTAAATTTTGTCAAACAACACCTGAAGAATTAAAATCAATTCTTAAAAAAGATGGCCACGTTCAGCTTTTTGTTGATTTTGATTTTTCAAATGTTCCGGTCGATTTTTTAGTGAAATATATTCGTAATCATTTTGAAAATGCGAACTTAAAGAATTTAGCCGCTGAAGCTTCACATTTACTGAAATACCAGTATGCTGATCTTTTAGATTATTTACGCGCGCAAGGCAAAGAGCATATCGAACAAACACTCACTGAAGAAATGCGCGATTTTCTAAGTTACAAATCTTTAATTAATCAAAAATTTAAAGGAGCTTAAAAGCTCCTTTTTTTTAATAACAGCAGCGGTAGTAGAACGTAGATGTTTCGTTGGCGTGGCGGCCTGCTCCGTCATTATTGGCAGAACACGCTGAACCATTCCATGTTAAATACACATCATCCATATGGCCGGCAGGCATAGCGCTTGGGTTAAGGGTCACCTGTCCACTGACAATGGATGAGTGATCGCCGTAAACACCACCAACGACGCCTCCGTAAGGATCGACATCTGGCACACCGGAAATCGCGCGCGCACCGCAGGCTTGTTGAAAGTCAGTGTGTGTACAAATTCTTGAGCCAGGGCCAACACCTCGACAAATGGCGATCGCATTATCCGTAATAGATCCGGTAGCCATACCATTAATACTTGTGTGTGAACGAAGAGTTGTTTCCATGCAGATACGCCCGTCGGCCACAGGCCAAAAGCCTGCGCGACAACCAAAGCGCGCATCACCGCTGACTTCTAATTTGGCTTGCGGAGTGGCTGTGCCGATACCAACATCACCCGCTGTTGTGATTGTCATTTTTGCTGAAACAGTATCAGTAATCGACGTACCTGCGGTACCGACCGTATTATTTGAAATAAAAAATTTAACGCCGTTAACTAAATCAATCCACGCTGGCTTTCCGGCACCGCCGCCGTATTTCCAACCTAAATTATAATAAGCATTACCCGCCACCGTTGGATTATTGTGAACTAAAAATAATGGGCCTTGCCCAGTGCCAACATCACCGATTTGGGCTCCTGTTTGATTACCGCTACCAGTTGCATTTCCCGCAATATGAAGCAATTGAGTTGGCGCTGATGTACCGATACCGACAAAACCTGTGGCCGTGATACGAACTCTTTCAGTCACGTTTCCTGACGAATCATTGGTTTGAAATTTTAATGGCTCATTGCCATCATCACCCCGGATAAGTGTGGCGTATTTTTCATTTGTTCCGTTATTTTCAAGACCGACATAGAAGTTATCAGTGTCGTTACTTCCCATCATCACACCCATGGTGCGGCTTGCGCCCCAACCATTAGCAACACCCGTAAATGGACTACCGATTTGAATAGCTGTTATCGGCGCTGAGGCTCCTAGCATTCCGATCCGTCCTGCGAAATAACTTTCAGCGGTTGTATCGGCTGAATAGATAGCGTAGTTGTTTGTACCAGTTACAGTATCAATATACATACCGTAAGCGTTGGTAATAGTTCCCCCACCGGAATTTGGAACTACAACAAACACGCCTTTAGCGTCATACATACTTCCAGTTGATGAGTTTCTGGCGCGCGCGTACACGCCAACGCTGTTTGAAACTGCGCCGGTTCCCGTATTATCGGCAGCACCTACAGCACCGATCATTTCTGTTAAATTTCCTGATGAAGAATTTAAAGATAAAATATGTGAACCAATGATACGGTTACCGTTAAATGCAGAAGTGTAATTCACCGTATGATGTTGCGCCCAGTGATCAGCGGTACTTGTTCCAGTTGGATTATACGTTGAATATGTTCGTAAGATAGGATTAACCGATACAGGATCTGTCGTCGTCATGGATAGATCTAGTTTTGCATTTGGTGATGTGGTACCGATACCGACGTTTCCTGAATTTTTAATAATTAAAGCATCAGCCATTGTTGGAATATTATTTGTGCCTGGATTATTTCCGGTTAGAAAACGGAAATCACCATTAGCAGGATCCATATTTAACACGCCCGTGTAACCAGTTCCAAAAGCGCGCGCGTTTGTGCCATCATGCCAGCGGTTAAATTCAACCGTTGGATAATACGGATCTAAACCAATACCTGTACCGGTTGCCGAGTTATAAATTTTTAGACCAGGATTTGCTGTTGATGAAGTCACGATAGATAAAGCGGCGTCTGGATTATTTGTGCCAATACCAACGTTTCCTGAAAGATAATTGACGGTCGTTCCTGATGTTGTCCATTGTGAACTGACTTTATTACTAAAATTTAAATAATCGGCATTTGAAATTAACCCGGCAGTCACTGAGCCTGCGGCTGACGCTAACGGAATATTTAATGTGTGCACTCCGCTTAAAGTATTAAATGCTGGAGAGTTACCGGCTGTGCCGATTGCAAAACTTTGTGTTCCGCTTGTTGATCCATTGAATGATTGCATTCCTGAACCACTGAGACCAAAAGCTGACCAAGTTGAACCATTACAGTATTCAACATTACCTAAATTATAACGTAAGGTTCCGGCATAACTAACGGTGCATGTTGCTGACTCCATACTGATACGCACACCACCTGAAACGTCTAATTTAGTTACCGGATTTGAAGTTCCCACGCCGATAGCTCCGGTTGAATTAACAACTGTTGTAGCTACGCCACTGGCTCCATCTCTGAATTCTAAAAGATTTGCGGCTGATCCACCGTTTTGTCTAATCACCACAGTCGGCGCTGTATTCACCGGAGACATACTATAAAAATAACCAGCGTTACCTGACGCAGCTGTGGCATAAAGTGCTGTAGCGTTCGCACCTGTAGCGTTGGCATACATCGCTGTTCCAAATCCACCTGTTGCATTGGCCGTTACAGCAATGCCGTTAGTAGAATCACTCCCCGTGATATTTCCCGCAGGAGAAATTTTTGCGACAACTACGCCAGCACCGTTTTGCCATTGTTGTAAATCTGCTGACTGCGTATTATTACCTTTAACAACTTGAACGACACTTGTGCCTGCTCCATTATTATAAACATCAAGCCGTGCTGATGGAGAATTTGTTCCCACACCAACCGTGCCAGAAGTATAATAAATACTTGTACCTGATGTAACCCATTGCGAACTTGTAATTGATCCGCTGGCTGCTGGCACATAACCAAGCGCTGTTGTGACATCACTTAACAGCAATTGCGCACCTGAAACGACGCGGCCTTTGCTATCAGTAATCACTTTAAAGTATGTTCCGGCTGTTCCCACATCGGCTAAACCTAATGTTGGTGTTGAACCACCGCTTGAAGTGATTTCATTTGATGTACCGCTTACACTGACCACCGAACCAGTTGATGGGTTAATCCATGATAAATTTCCAGAACCATCCGTTGAAAGAACTTGTCCTGAGTTACCATCGTCTTGCGGAAGTGTTAAAATATAATTGGCCGCTAAACTTGCATGAGTCTGAAGTCTAACACTAAAGTTTGTGCCGGGTTTATAAATATACGCTGAATTAAACGAAGCACCACCACTGCCATCACGTTTTACTAACGTACTGGCTGAAGCTTGTGCTGTGGCAGCTAAAGTTTCATCAACACTTGTGGCTACTTGCGAAGCGGTTTTACCGCCAACTTGCGAAACAGTCGTTGCTGAAAAACTTCCGTTCACATCACCCGATAAAGTTTGTGAAGCTAAAGCCGAGGTAATTTGAGTGGCTACGGCTGAACTACTGACGGGCGCGTAACCTAAAGTTGAAGTGATTGCTGAAGATGAAGCACTTAATTTAGTTTTAAATTCTTGGTAATCTAATGAAGTTAAATAACCGTCTGTCGACATAGAAGCCACAGCCACTGATAGAACCGGAGCTGAAGCTGTTCCCGTATTAACTAAAACTGAACCACTTGTGGTCACAGTACTTACGCCACCACCGGCACCGTTACCTGTATAGGCGATACAACTAAAGCTTGCGCCGTTAAAATAAAGAATGCGATCAGAGGCACAAGTTGGCACGCTTGTTTTTTCAACGAAGGCTGTATCAGCTTTGCCGTTTAATAAATGTGAATCATCGGCGTTTGAAGCATACATCGCGTAAGGTACGGCATTGATCGCCATCGCTGGCAATGTTTGCCAGCCGGTTCCGTCATTAAATTGCATGACGATTTTTCTGTTGTCTGTAGGCACTGGAGAAAAAATTCCAGGCGCTTGGCAACTGTAAGAAATTGTCGCGTTATCAAAAACTGAAGCAAAGGTTGTAGCACTTGCTGGATAGGAGCGTGTTCCGTTTCCTAAAGAGAAAGAAATAAGGCCGCCACTGCCTGACATATTTACGGCGCTAAAATCTTCGATGTATAAAACGCAAGACGCTGACGGATCTAAAGTTGTAAATCGGAAACTCACATTGTTTGATTCAAGAGGTAAACCATCGGGTTTAAATATTTTGGCTTGATATGTGGTTTTTAGAGGCGCTGCCTCTAAATAAAAAGCAAATAGCAAAATGTTAACGGCAAAAAACAGCCGCACCAGCCACATCCACATAGCTAACATATCGGCATTATTATGCTTTTTCTAAAATAAAATATATCTCAGATTGAAACGAAACGGTTATTTACAGATTGGCGCTGCAGGATCTTTAGCGCAAAGATAATCTTTAATAGCTTTGTTCTGCTGTTTTAATTCTGCATTTTCAGCTTTGAGCTGTTGGAAGTCGGTAAATAATTCTTTAATCGCATTTAACATCGCCCAGAAAATTGGAGTTGTATTTAACGATAGAAATCCTTCTTTATCTTCTTTCACCGCTTCGGGAATTTGTTTTTGCACTTCTTGCGCGAGCACACCGGTGTAAGTTACTGACGAGTCAATTTGTTTTGGATTATCTTTTTTATAATTAAAATAAATCGTTTCAATATTAGCAATCTCGCGAAGACCGCGGTTATATTTTCCGGAAACATCTTTTAGTCTTTCATCTGATGGCACGATCCACGCGGAATCACCACCATTACGATACGGAGTTCCGGTAATACGAAGATCACCACTCACATCTAGCTTATAAGACGGTGATGAGTTTGCGATACCCACGTTTCCACTGGCTGTGACCGTAAAATTATAAGTTGAAGCTGCCGCATTCCATAAGTTAAATGAACTACCGTACAGATCACCTAAAGCCCAAACCATGGTTCCGTTATTACTAAAACGAATCGCTGAAGAATCTCCGGCGCTGGCTTTATTCAGAGTTAAGACTGGATCAGTCACCATGACCATGTTCACTCCACCGGTGGCAGCACGAGCTTTAATTTCCAGAGAAGTTCCTGGTGTTGCTGTTCCGCCGATACCTACGTTACCTGATGAATCAACGTGAATTCTGTCATTACCCGAACCATCAGCGATAATAATATTATTTGATAACGTCGCAATTGTAGATCCCGTATTAGAACCAAGAATCACGTTATTACTTCCTGTTGTAATGCTTTGTCCTGATTGATAACCGATGGCGATATTTCTACTGCCCGCCGTTCCCGAGGCTTGCGACATTAAAGCGCGATATCCCAGTGCCGTATTAAAACTACCGGTATTAGTACCACCGTTGAGTCCTTGAAAAGCTAAGGCGCCAAGAGCTGTATTACCTTGTCCTGTAGTATTGTAAACACCTGAAGTATTTCCGACTGAGGTATTGTAAGACCCACTTGTATTTAAAGCTAAAGCTCCGGCTCCAACTCCTAAATTATAAGTTCCGGTGTTATTAAGTGCGGGATCATTTCCATTCCAAGTGGTGGTCACCCAAAGATTGACCGAACTGGCACCAGCACCTCTACCGATAACAACT
>CAMLRE010000024.1 GCA_946482355.1 uncultured Bdellovibrio sp. | reverse complement strand
CGGATTGATCGATTCAGACATCGCTTTAATCCATGCCACGTTAGTAAATTGAGCTAATGTAGATGGGAACATTAATAATGAAGAAGCAAAGATTGGTGGGATAACACCTGGAAAGTTGATTTTCACAGGTAAGTGGCTTGTTGCCGCTGAAGTCATTCCGCCATTGGCTAAACGCTGAGAGTACTGGATCGTGATACGACGTTGCGCCACTTCCATGTAGATAACTGCGAAGATTACGGCAACCATGAACGCTAATAATAATAACGCCACGATAAATTGTAATTCGCCTGATTTAATTAATTGAAGAAGGTTTTGTGCACCGGCCGGGATACCAGCTGCGATACCAGTGAAGATGATCATTGAAGAACCGTTACCGATTCCGCGTTCAGAAATTTGGTCACCTAACCACATTACAAAGGCAGTACCTGCAACTAATGTAATGATTGTCATGAATTTAAAGTAATAGATACCTAACATACCGCCTGAAATTAACATACGGCCGTCTGGTAATGATTGGCTGGCTAACCAAGTACTCATTCCGTAACCTTGGATAACAGCTAAAACGATCGTCGCATACTTAGTGTACTGAGAGATTTTTTTACGACCTGTTTCGCCTTCTTTTTTAAGCTGTTCTAAGAAAGGAATTGCAGAAGTTAATAATTGGAAAATGATCGATGCAGAGATGTAAGGCATGATCCCCAATGCAAAGATTGAGAATTGAGCTAAGGCACCACCAGTGAAAGTATTGAATAAGCCGAAGATACCGCGATTTTGTGAGTTGAAAAATTCAGAAACCGCGTTGCCATCAACTCCTGGAGTTGGGATGTGAACACCGATTCTGTAAATCGCTAAACAGAATAACGTAAATAGAATCTTCGAACGTAAAGTATTTGCACCTTTGTTGTCGTTAACTTGCTGAGCCACTCTTCTGCCTCTTTCGTATAAATAGACTCTCTTGAGTCCAGGTTCCACACACAAGAAAAGACCCTTTCGGGCCTAATTCTTTGTTAGAATTGTTTTGGGTCTGTAAAATTCAAGATCTTACAGATCTATGTTATTCTAGACCCAAATCACTATTTCTTTTTAGCTTTTTTTACTTTTGCTGGTCTAGCCCAAGCAGCTTTAACCGGAACTAACTCAACTTGGCCGCCAAGTTTTTCGATTGCTGCTTGTGCAGATTTGCTAATAAAATCAGCTTTCAATGTGATAGCTTTAGTTAATTCACCTTTAGCTAATACTTTGAACTTAGAATTTTTCTTGATTAAGCCTGCGTTGTAAAGCGCTGCTGCATCAACTACACCAGAAAGCTTGTTTAAAGCTGCTAATGTAACTTCTTCGTATTTTGTAGCAAACATAACGTTTGTGAAACCGAATTTAGGTAAACGACGAGATAACGGAGTTTGACCACCCTCGAAACCACGACGAACGCGTCCGCCAGTACGTGCTAATTGACCTTTGTGACCTTTAGCAGATGTACCACCGATACCAGAACCGATACCGCGACCTACACGTTTACGGTAGTGAGTAGAGCCTTCTTTTGGAGCTAATTGATTTAATAAACTCATTTGCGAACTCCTTATTTAACAACTTTGATTTCAACTAAGTGTTGAATTTTAAAAAGTTGACCGCGGTTAGCTGCATTATCAGCTAACTCGATTGACGAGTTGATTTTTTTCAAACCAAGACCTTTTACAGTAAGTCTTTGAGTTGGAGAACAAGCAATCATCGATTTTTTTAAAGTAACTTGAAATTTTTTAGCCATGACAGACTCCTATTACGCTTGCGCGCTAGCTTTCTTAAGCTGTTTAAGACCGTCTAAAGTCGCTCTAACTGCATTGTGAGGGTTACGAGTACCAACACATTTAGTTAAAATGTCTTTAACGCCAACTGATTCAAGAACCGCACGTACCGCACCACCAGCGATAACGCCAGTACCTGCTGCTGCTGGTTTCATGATCACTTTAGCTGATCCGAATTTACCGATCACTTCGTGAGGGATCGTACCGTCTTTTAAATTAACGCCACTGCATTGTTTTTTTGCAGAGCGAGTTGCTTTACCGATTGCTTCTGGAACTTCGCCAGCTTTACCGCTGCCGAAACCAACTTGACCTAAACGGTCACCCACAACTACTAGAGCTGCGAAAGAGAATCTACGACCACCCTTAACAACTTTTGTTACGCGGTTGATAGCAACTACTTTTTCTTCTAATTCGTTAACTAATGCTTTATCCACATGATCCCCTATTAAAAGTTAAGTCCGCCTTCGCGGGCTCCATCTGCTAATGCTTGAACGCGGCCGTGATAAACGAAACCATTTCTGTCGAATACAACAGAGTTGATTCCTTTTTTCTTAGCTTCTTCAGCGATTTTTTTACCAACAGTTTTAGCAGCTTCTTTGTTACCGTTTTTTAATTCGGCAGATAAAGACGATACAGATAATACTGTAGTTTGTGTTACGTCGTTGATGATTTGAGCGTAGATGTGTGCACCTGAACGGAATACACATAAACGTGGTCTTTCAGCAGTTCCGCTAACAACTTTTCTGATTCTGATTTTTTTCTTCAAACGATTTACTACTTTTGAAGATGTTTTTTTAGAAAAATTTAATTTCATATTATCCTCTATTTACCAGCTGATTTACCGGCTTTACGGCGGATGTGTTCACCAACATAACGAACACCTTTACCTAAATATGGCTCTGGTGGACGGAAGCTACGGATTTTCGCAGCAACTTGGCCAACTAATGCTTTATCAGCACCAGTTACGCTTACTGTAGTTTGTTTATCAACTTTGATTTCGATACCTTCTGGGATATCGAAAATTACTGGGTGAGAGTAACCTAAAGCTAATTCAAGTTTTTTACCTGCTACTGTACCGCGGTAACCAACCCCGTGCATTTCAAGGGATTTAGTGAAACCTGCAGTTACGCCTTTAACAGCGTTAGCGATTAAAACTTTGTATAAACCGTGTAATGACTTAGATGTTTTAGTGTCATCAGCGCGAGTTAAAACAACTGTTTTACCATCAACTTTAGCAGTGATTTTTTTATCTAATGTATATGTTAAAGATGATTTCGCACCTTTAACAGTTACGTTTTGACCAGCAACTGTTACTGTTGCTTTGTCATCGATTTGTACTGGATATTTACCAATTCTCGACATCTTCTACCTACCAAACTACTGCTAGTAATTCGCCGCCAACGTTTTGTTTTTTGGCTTCGTTACCAGTTAGTAAACCTTTGTTTGTGCTAAGGATGCACATACCAGTTCCAGAACGTACTGTTGGAACGTCAGCTGCGTGAACGTATGAACGTTTACCAGGACGGCTAACTTTTTGGATTTCCGTCATTGCTGGCTCGCCTGCATCATCATATTTTAAGTAAATTCTCATGATACCTTGTTTTGAATCTTTAGCTACTTTGAAGCTTCTGATGTAACCAGTATCTGCTAGAATTTTTGCTAAGTTCTCTCTCATTTTAGAAGAAGGCATATCAACTTTTTCAAGTTTCGCCGAAGAACCGTTTCTAATAATTGTTAACATTTGTGCTACTGTATCCATTGTGACTCCTACCAGCTAGCTTTCGTTACGCCTGGAAGTTTACCTTCAAGTGCTAATTGTCTGAAAACCATTCTGCATAAACCGAATTTACGGTAGTTACCACGAGGGCGACCAGTTAATTCACAACGAGTGATTACGCGGTTTGGATTAGTATTTTTAGGTAAGCTTTGTAATTTCTTACGAGCTTCGTCTCTTACTTCATCAGAAAGTTTCATATCCACAGCTTTTTCACGTAATTCTTTACGGTAAGCGCGGTACTTATTTGAGATCGCTTTTCTTTTATTGTTTTTTACAATACTTGATTTTCTTGCCATAATAATCCTTCAATTACTTTCTGAACGGTAAGCCTAAAGCTTCTAGTAATGCGCGACCGTCATTGTCAGTTCCTGCAGTTGTACAAATAGTGATATTCATACCACGTGTTTTTTCAATTTTATCAAAATTGATCTCAGGGAATACGATTTGCTCTTTTAAACCCATGTTGTAGTTACCACGGCCATCAAAGCCTTTGTTTGGTAAACCACGGAAGTCACGTACGCGAGGTAACGCTAAAGTTTGTAAACGATCTAAGAAAGACCACATACGGTCACGACGTAAAGTTACGCGAACACCGATAGGGATACCTTGTCTTAATTTGAAGTTTGAGATCGCTTTTTTAGCTTTTGTAATTACGGCTTTTTGACCAGCAATTGCAGAGATCTCATCAACGATACCGTTAACGATTTTTGGATTTTGAACCGCATCAGACGTACAAACGCTGATAACGATTTTATCTAAACGAGGTACTTGCATAGCGCTTTTGTAACCTTGTTTTTTGATTAAGTGAGGAACGATTTCTTTTTGGTATTGTTCTTTTAAACGCATTTCAAACCTCTACTATAATACTTCCGGAGCAAGTGAAACGATCTTAACGAATTGTTTCGCTCTTAACTCTCTCGCTACTGGACCAAAAATACGAGTTCCGATTGGCTCTTTATTCGCATTGATTAAAACTGCAGAGTTATCATCAAAGCGGATATAGCTGCCGTCTGGTCTTCTTAATTTGTGAATTGTACGAACGATAACGGCTTTCGCAACGTCACCTTTCTTAACTTTTGCAGTTGGGATTGCATCACGGATTGAAACGACGATTACATCGCCAATGTGAGCAAAACGTCTTTTTGAACCGCCTAATACTTTGATACACATTACTTCTTTTGCACCAGAGTTATCAGCTACGTTTAATTTAGATTGCATTTGAATCATAAAACTACTCCCGCCCTATTACTTCGTTGTGTTTAACACTGAAGTCAGTGCCCAGCGTTTTGTTTTGCTGATTGGTTTAGTTTCATGAATAGTAACTGTATCGCCCACTTTCGCAGATGATTTTTCGTCGTGAGCTTTGATTACTGAAGATTTACGGATGTATTTTCCGTATTTAGCGTGGCGAACCATTCTGTAAACTAATACCGAAATAGTTTTTTCCATTTTGTTCGCGATCACTTCACCTTGTAACTCAACTCTACGGCCTCGAGTACTAACTGTTTTAGTCGGTTGTTTTCCGCTCGTTGTTGCCTTAGCAGCCATTTCTTACCTACCTTACGCTTTTCTTAACAATTGCTGTATTGATTTGAGCAATGTTTTTTCTAACTACTCTGATCTGAACTGGGTTAGCCAATTGACCTAAAGAGTTTTTCATTTTCATTTCAAACAATTGAGACGTTAAGTCTTGTTTTTGTTTGATTAATTCTTTTAACGATTTGTTTTCGATATCTGCGAATTTCATAATTACGCTCTCTCTAAAAATTTAGTTTTAAAAGGTAACTTATGAGCCGCTCTTAAAAACGCCTCTTGAGCTTGTTCCTTAGTAACACCGTTCATTTCGAACAAGATTTTACCAGGAAGAACTTTAGATACCCAAAACTCTGGATTACCTTTACCGCTACCCATACGAGTCTCAGCAGGTTTTTTAGTTACTGGTAGATCTGGGAACACACGGATCCAGATTTTACCGCCACGTTTAATAGTACGAGCGATAGCGATACGACCAGCTTCTAATTGACGAGCTGTTAACATACCGTGCTCAGTAGCTTGTAAACCGAAATCACCGAAATCAAGTGTTGAACCACGAGTGGCTAAACCACGAGAACGACCGATGAATTGTTTTCTCCATTTTACACGTTTAGGACTTAGCACGGCTTACCTCCTGAGCTTGTGATGCAGAAAGGATGTCACCTTTGTAGATCCAAACTTTCATGCCGATGATGCCGTAAGCTGTTAATGCTTCAGCTGTTCCGTAGTCAATGTCTGCACGTAATGTGTGAAGAGGAACTGACTTTTCGTTGTACCATTCAGAACGAGCAATCTCTGCTCCATCTAAACGACCTGATACGCGAATTTTGATACCACGCACGCCGCCTTTGATAGCTGCTGCGATAGATTTTTTAAGAGCACGTCTCCAAGAGATACGTTTCTCTAATTGTTGAGCGATAGACTCAGCAACTAATTGAGCTTCAGTATCCGGTTTACGAACTTCTTGAATGCTTAAGAAAACTTCGTTCTTAGTTAACTTTTGAACGTCAGCTTTTAAAGTATCAATGCCTGTACCTTTTTTACCGATAACTACACCTGGACGAGCTGTGTGGATAATAAGTTTAACTTTATTAGCCGCGCGCTCGATTTCGATTTTAGCAACACCAGCGTGTTTTAGTTTCGTTTTTAAGTATTTTCTTAATTTAATGTCTTCGTGGATATTTTCGTAGTACGTGTTTCCTTTTGCGTACCAACGAGAATCCCAAGATCTAATAACACCAACTCTTAATCCAATTGGATGAACCTTTTGTCCCATTAGTTTTTCTCTCCTAATACTACGTCGATGTGACTTAATTTCTTACGAACACCGAAAGCACGACCTTGCGCTCTTGGACGGAAACGTTTTAATACCGGGCCGCCGTCAACAGTGATTTTTTTAACCACTAATTTGTCTACAGCCATAGTTTTTTTGTAGTCCGCATTTGCAACTGCTGATTCGATTAATTTCTTAATCATTAAAGCAGTTTTTTTGTTCATAACTGTCAAAACTTTAAGAGCTTCGTCTACTGATTTGCCGCGAACGACATCAGCAACTAGGCGAGCTTTTTGAGCTCCAACTCTTGCATATTTTAAAGATGCTTTAGCTTCCATTTTCAATCCCTACTACTTCTTAGCCGCTGGAGCTGCTGGAGCAGCTTTCTTCTCAGCATGGCCTGCAAAAGTTCTAGTTGGCGCGAATTCGCCAAGTTTATGACCAATCATGTTCTCAGAAACGTATACTGGAACAAACTTTCTGCCGTTATGTACGGCAAAAGTCAATCCAACGTACTCAGGGAAGATCGTAGAACGTCTTGACCATGTTTTAATTACTTTCTTGTCATTTTTTTGGATAGCCGTCTCAGCTTTTTTAGCTAAGTGAATATCGATAAAAGGACCTTTTTTTACTGAACGTGCCATTATCTATTCTCCCTACTTACGACGTTTAATGATTGATGAATCAGTACGTTTGTTATGACGAGTCTTGTAACCTTTACAAGGTTGGCCCCAAGGTGTTACAGGGTGATGACCCTTACCAACGCCTTCACCACCACCCAATGGATGGTCGACTGGATTCATGTGCATACCGCGTACAGAAGGTCTGATACCTCTCCAACGAGAGCGACCGGCTTTACCCAGTTTGATATTTTCATTGTCAGTATTACCAACTTGACCGATTGAAGCCTTACAAGTTGATAAGATTTGTTTTAATTCGCCAGATGGTAAACGTACTTGGCAGTACTTTTCACCTTTACCAGCTAAAGTTGCAGAAGCGCCAGCGCCACGGCAAATTTGGCCACCCTTGCCTGGACGCAATTCAACATTGTGAATCACAGTACCAACCGGGATTTGAGAAATTGTTAAACAATTTCCTGGTTTGATATCGGCTTTATCGCTTGATTGTACGATGTCACCTACATTTAAGCCCACTGGAGCTAAGATGTAAGCTTTTTCACCGTCAGCGTAAGAAAGTAGAGCGATACGGCAAGTTCTGTTTGGATCGTATTCGATCGCAGTAACTTTTGCTGGAACTTCTAATTTAGTACGTTTGAAATCAACCAAACGGTATTTACGTTTATGTGCGCCACCAATGTGACGAGTAGTAATCATACCCGTATTGTTACGAGCAGAAGCTTTTTTAAGAGCAACTGTTAATGATTTCTCTGGAGTAGTTTTCGTGATTTCTTTGAAATCAAATCCAACCATTCCGCGGCTTGCATGTGATCTAGATCCAAATACTTTTAAACCCATGATTATGCTCCCTCAAATAATGAAATTTTTTGGCCCGGAGCTAACTGGATGTAAGCTTTTTTCCATTTTTTCGGTACTGTAAGACCGAATTTAGAATAGCGCATATCATCGCGGCAAACTGCCGTACGGATTTTTTGAACTTTAACGTTAAAACCAGTCTCAACTTCTTTTTTGATTTGTTCTTTTGTAGAAGATAAATCAACTTGGAACACGTATGTTCCAGCTTCTGCTAAAACTGTATTTTTTTCTGTGATTAGTGGAGATTTTAAATGTTGTTTCATATTCTATACTCCGATTATTCCGCAGAACATCTTTCGATGATTTTAGCTACCGAATCTTTAGTGATTACTGCGTAGTCGTATTTTAATAAGTCGAATACGTTTAAACCCTCTACTGGAGAGTATTTGTAATCAACTAAGTTTTTAGCTGCGCGGCTGAATTTTGCATCAGAAGCTTTATCAACTAAAACTGCTTTTTTAACACCGAAAGTTTGTAAACGTTTGTTTAACTCGTTTGTTTTACCTTCAGAAGCCATTGAATCTACAACTGTTAATTTTCCTTCTTTAAATAAGTGAGATAGAGCCATTTTAAGAGCTACTTTTCTCATTTTCTTAGGAAGAACATAACCGTATGAACGAGGTTGTGGACCAAACATAGTACCACCGCCAGGCATTAACGGAGAACGTGTAGAACCTTGACGTGCGTTACCAGTACCTTTTTGTTTGAATGGCTTTTTACCACCACCGCTCACAAGACCTTTTGTTTTAGTCATGTGTGTACCTTGACGACGGCAAGCTAATTGCCATCTAACAACTGAGTGTAATACGTCTTTTTTTACTTCAACTTCGAAAGTGTCCGCTTGTAATTCAAGAGAACCAACTTTTTCTTTTTTCCAATTAAGTACATTAACTGTAGCCATGACTATTGCTCCTTAACCAGTTTCACTAAAGTGTTTTTGTGGCCTGGAACTGGTCCTTTAACAAGAACTACTCCGTCAGCAGCGTTGATTTCAACGATTTGAACGTTACGAACCGTAACAGTCTCATCACCTAAGTGACCTGGGAATTTCTTACCTGGCATAACACGGCCTGGCCATGTTCTGTTACCAGATGAACCCGGTCTTCTGTGGAATTTAGAACCGTGAGTAGCAGGACCACCCGCGAAGCTCCAACGTCTTACAGAACCTTGGAAACCTTTACCTTTTGATTTCGCAGTAATTTTCACAAAATCACCTTGAGTTAAGCTCTCGATAGAGATTGCATCACCAAGTTTTACGTCAGCTGGTAAGTCTTGACGGATTTCTTTAACGTAACGAGCGCCAGTTTCAAAGCCTGCACCTTTTAAGTGACCAACTTCTGCTTTAGAAGAGTTTTTAGCTTTTTTAGGAACTGAAGCGATTTGAACAGCTGTGTAGCCATCTTTTTCGTTAGTTTTGATTTGAGAAACTTTCCATTGTTCGTAACGTAAAACAGTTACTGGAATAGCTTCGCCTTTATCGTTATAGATTGTAGCCATACCTTCTTTGAAAGCATAGATACCGTTTAATTTTAAACCTTGAGTAGTTTCAGACATTTTCTATTCCTCCTACTCAGCTGATAATTTAATTTCAACGTCAACACCCGCTGAAAGATCTAATTTCATTAATTGATCGATCGTTTGTTGAGTTGGTTCTAGAATGTCTAACATTCTTTTGTGTGTTCTTACTTCGAATTGCTCACGAGATTTTTTATCAACGTGCGGAGAACGTAAAACAGTGAATCTGTTAATACGTGTAGGTAGAGGGATTGGTCCCGCTACTTTTGCTCCTGTACGACGAGCAGTATCCACGATTTCTTTTGTAGATTGATCAAGTAATTTATGATCAAAGGCCTTTAGCCTAATTCTAATCTTCTGACTTTGCATTTTTTTACCTCTTTCGCCCGTCAAAACCATTCTCCGCTGTGAGCTGGGTTAGCCCGAATTCAGCCCCGAATAAGACTGAAAATAGCGCGGTGGTTTCCGTAGCTAAAATAAACCGAAGCGAAAATATCTAACAAACGACGATTAGAGTCAACAGGAAATAAATTGTTTTTTCAGAGGGAAAATCGAGGGGTTGGGTGAGCCCCAAACCGGTCGGCTTGAGGCTTAAAAACAACGGTCTAACGACCCAGTTTTGCCAGAATTTCAGCCTTAACTTTTGGCGGAACCGGCGAATAATTTTGAAAGTTCATGCTAAAAAAGGCGCGGCCCTGCGATAAACTGCGAACATCTGTGGCATAACCAAACAGCTGAGCTAGTGGCACTTCAGCTGTCACAATCTGCCCACCTGACGGTTTTGCGGTCATATTATGGATTTTACCGCGTCTAGAGTTAATATCGCTCACGATATTGCCTACGAAATCATCAGGGCAATTAACTTCTAGTTTAAACATAGGTTCAAGCAGGACCTGGTCAGCTGACTTCACTAAATCGCGGAAAGCTAACGATGCCGCCGCTTTGCAGACGATCTCGTCGGTCGACTGAGGGTTACCCGTTAATGATGTAATTGTTACCTTTAGACCCACCATAGCATAGCTCGCGATAGGTCCAACTTCGACCGCTTCCTTAAGGCCGTTTAGGGCCGCAGTGATCCAGTTCGGCTGAACTTCTTTTGATGGCTGAACAAGTGACGTAATTTTGTTTCCTTCAGAAGGGTCAATCGCTTCGACTTTTAAGCTGATTTTAGCAAACTTTTCTTCACCACCCAAAAGACGTTCGAATGTGTAATCAATTTTCGCGTCACCCGTGATCGTTTCACGATATGCGACTTGCGGATTACCCACGTTCGCAGAAATTTTATATTCACGAAGTAGACGGTCGATCAAAATATCTAAATGCAATTCGCCCATTCCTGACAACAGTGTTTGTCCTGTTTCAGGGTCTTGGCGTAAGCGACAAGATGGATCTTCTTTTTCTAAACGTTGAAGACCTTCCATCATTTTATCTTGTTCAGCAGAAGATTTAGCTTCGACAACTACCGAGATCACCGGTTCTGGGAAAGTGATTGATTCGAACACCACTTGGCGTGATGAATCGCACAGCGTATCGCCTGTCGTTGTGAATTTTAAGCCGATAATTGCACCGATATCACCGGCTTTGATTTCAGAAACTTCTTCACGCGCATTCGCATGCATTTTTACGATTTTTTGTACGCGTTCTTTTTTTTCGGTACGTGGATTTAAAACCTGGTCGCCCACTTTTAAAATTCCAGAGTACACGCGGATGTACGTTAACGATCCAGCAAACGGATCATTCGCTAATTTAAAAGCTAACGCTGCAGAAGGTTCATCAAATTTAGTGTGACACTCAACTTGCTTGTCTTCTTTGATCGGGTTCATACCCACAGCTGGAGGAATATCTAATGGCGATGGAAGATAATCTAAAACGCCATCTAAAATTTGCTGAATACCTTTATTTTTAAAGGCAGCCCCGCAATACACTGGAAAAATTTTTAAAGAGATAACACCTTTACGAAGGGCAGCTTTTAATTCTGCAACTGATGGAATTTCACCGTTTAAGTATTTTTCGATAA
>CAMLRE010000023.1 GCA_946482355.1 uncultured Bdellovibrio sp. | reverse complement strand
CAAATTAAACGCCATAAAATTCTTCGAAATACCGCTGCTATTGACGCTTTGGTCGTTGAAACCCGCGAAGAATAAAGCGATATTCTTAGAATGAAAAAGTACTTCATTCTATTTGCTTTATTAATGTCTTCAGCGGCTTTTGCAGCTCCGACCAAAGAAACTTCTGTTAAAAAATCCGACAAGGCCGATCTGGTTGATAAAATTATTGCAACGGTTGGTTCAGAAGCTGTTTTACAATCTGATTTAAATGAAATTCCTGCGCGTTTAAAAAAAGATGGTTCAATTGATGAAACAATGCTTTTAGACGACAAGATTGAAGATTTAAAATCTAACCGTTCAGTTCAATTACAATATTTAATCCGCGAAAAATTAGTTGAATCAGAAATCAAACGCCAAAACTTAGGTTTCACTGAAGAACGCGTTAACGAAGAAATGTCTGACTTAGCTAAAAAAAATGGAATGAATAAATCTGAACTTGAAGCTTATATTAAAAAACAAGGCTTCAGTGTTGCTGATTACAAAAAAACTTTAAAAGCCCGCATGGAGCGTAAAAACTTTTTTGAAACAGAAATCGTTTCAAAACTTCGCATCACTGATGATGACGCTTACAACGAATACAAGACACGTAACCCTAAATACAAACCTAATGTAAACGAATTCAAAGTCGGAATGATTTTCTTTAACCCACGTAAGGGCACTCCTGAAGATGCTTATAAACGTGCTGAATCAGTTTATAAAAAATTACAAGCAGGTGAGTCGTTTGAATCATTAGCTGATAAATACAATGAAGACGCTGGCGCAAATCCAGGTGGTTTATTGGGTACATTCAAAACCGGTGAATTAAATCCGGATATGGAAAAAGCCATTGCGAATTTAGATGCTGGCGAAACTTCATCTATCGTTCGCACGGCACGCGGTTTTCAAATTTTAAAAGTGTTAGATAAAAAAGTGACTCAAGATCCAAATTTTTTACGCTACAAAGAACAAATCAAAGGTAGCCTTGTTGAAAAGAACTTTAAACGCCAATTAAAAAATTGGTTCGAATCTAAAAAACAAGACGCTTATATCAAAATTTATGAGTAAGTTGTTTTCTGCGGTGGCCATTACCACAGGCGATCCTGATGGTATTGGCTTTGAAGTTACCGCCAAAGCTTTAGCGAAACTTGGTCCGCAAAAAAACACATCGTTTTTTTTATTTCGCGATAAAGACCAAGAAAAAATACAAAAGCGTTATTTTAAATTAATTGATCAAAAATTTTCTAGGCTTACTTTTAAATCGGCTAAGTCAGCGTTAGCTTTTTATTATATTTTAAAAAACGCGAATGCTTTAGATGGCCACTTTCTTTTTGATTTAGAGTTATCAACAAATGCCGCTGATTGGATTATTGAAGCTACTGAACTTTGCCGTGATAAGATCATGAATTCTTTGGTGACGGCTCCGATTTCAAAAACTTTGATTAAAGATGCCGGCTATAAGTTTGTTGGTCACACTGGAATTTTTCGCCATTACTTTCCGAAAAATCCGATGTTTATGGGTTTTATCGGTAACAAGTTTAACGTAATCATTACCACTGACCATATTGCGCTTAAAGATGTTGAAAAAGACTTATCCCCAAAAAAACTCACAGCCAGTTTTGCAGCCGCCAAAATGTTACAAGACCTGCTATCTAGTGGTAAGCCTGTGGGGCTTTTAGGTTTAAATCCGCATGCCGGTGAAAAGGGTGTGGTGGGATCTTTTGAGCAAAAGGTTTTACTACCGCTAGTGAAAAAACATAAATACCTATCAGCGCCATTAGTGCCAGATGCGGCGTTTTTTCCCGAGAATTGGTCAAAGTATTCGACGTACTTGGCTTTGTACCATGATCAGGGTTTAATCCCGTTTAAAATGATCCATGGCCAAGACAGTGGTGTTCACATTACATTAGGACTACCATTTCTACGCACGAGCGTAGATCATGGTACGGCTAAAGATATATTTAATAAAAATAAAGCCAACGCTAATTCTATGACTGAAGCGATTGAGCTTAACCTGAAGTTACTAAAGAGGAGCTAGTGATATGATTATCAGCCCAATTATTTTTCGCGAATACGATATTCGCGGTGTTTATAACAAACAATTCGATGATGAATTTGCTTACTATCTTGGAAAAGCATTTTGCTCTTTCGTTCACAAAAAAACAGGAAAGAAAAACTTTCGTTTATCTTTAGGCCACGATGCCAGAACATCTTCTGTACCGTTAATCGAAAACTTAAAGCGTGGCTTTGTTGAATCAGGTGCTGAAGTTTACATGCTAGGAATGGTGACTTCACCGATCAGTTACTTTTCAACATTCGCGCTAGATCTAGATGGCGGTATTATGGTGACGGGTTCTCATAACCCACCTGAATACAACGGCTTTAAAATTTCTTTTGGTAAAACAACAATTCACGGTGCTGAAATTCAACAGCTTTACAAAATCATTTCTGAAAATGATTACGTATCTGCTCCGGGCGGATCAGCGAAAACTTACGATATCTTTCCTGAATACTTAGAACGTTACAAAAAAGAATTCGGCCAATTAAAACCAATCAAAGTAGTTCTAGATTGTGGTAATGGTGCCGGTGGTGTGATCGTTAAACGTTTATTTGAAACAGTGGGTTTAACGCCTGAAATTTTATTTGAAAAACCAGATGGCACATTCCCGAATCACCATCCAGATCCAACTGTAGAAGAAAATCTTCAAGACCTGGCTAAAAAAGTAAAAGAAACGGGTGCTGTTGTAGGTATCGGTTTTGACGGTGATGCCGATCGTATCGGTATAGTTGATCACACAGGTAAAATGATTTACGGCGATGAATTAATGACGATCTATGCTCGTTCAGTATTAGCGACTAAAAAAGGTGAAAAAATCGTTGGTGATGTGAAATGTTCTGATCGTATGTACAACGACATCGCTAAAAACGGCGGTGTTCCGGTCTTATGGAAAACAGGTCACAGCTTAGTAAAAGAAAAAGTTAAATCAGAAAAAGCGCCATTCGGTGGTGAAATGTCTGGTCACGTATTCTTTGCAGATCGTAACTACGGTTACGATGATGCTCCTTACGCTGGTCTTCGTTTATGTGAAATCTTATCTCAAACAGGAAAAAATATTCCGCAGTTATTAGAAGGCTTACCTCCGGCATTTAACACGCCAGAAATTCGTATCGATACTACTGAAGAGAAAAAAGTTTTAATCGTTGAAAAAGTAAAAGAAGCGTTTTCAAAACCTTCAGACGATTTCAAAGTAAACTTAATCGATGGAATCCGTATCAGCTTTAACGACGGCTGGGCGCTGGCTCGCGCTTCAAACACACAACCGGTATTAGTTGTACGTTTCGAATCATCAACTGAAGCAGGACTTAAAAAAATCCAAGATTCAGTCATGTCTGTTGTGAATAAATACTTATAAAAGGTGCCAGGCCTTTTTTACTACAGTTATATTCCATTAAAAAAACAAAACCCAAGGCGAAAACCTTGGGTTTTTTATTTCCTAAAATAACTCTCTGCTCCCCAAAAAGGTACGGCCTACCTTTTTTTCGCAAAAAAAAAGAGCCGGTATTAAACCGACTCTTTTTAGTTTTAAGATTTTTCTTACGAAAAAAATTAGAAACCGAAACCAGCTGCTGGTAATTTTACGAAAGCAACTAGGAACGCTAAGATAACTAAAGACTCGATAAGAGCTAAAGCTAAGATAAGCGGAGTGAATAATTTGTCAGATGCAGCTGGATTACGAGCCATACCTTCTAAAGCAGCAGAAGCAGCTTTACCTTGAGCAGCTGTACCACCGAATACTGCTAAACCGATAGCGATTGCAGCAGATAAAGCGATTAAACCACTGTTTGAACCAGTAGTTGCAGTTGCAGCAGCTTCTTGTGCGAAAACGCTAACAGAAGCTAATAATGTTGTAGCAAATACGATTGCCTTTTTCATGTGTTTCTCCTTGATACCTAAGTACCAGTTAATTAGTGGTCGTGGGCTGTAGCAAGAGCCACGTAGACCATTGATAATAAAGTGAATACGAACGCTTGAATTACGCAAACAAGCATTCCCATTAAGTAGAACGGAATTGCAGGACCGATCGGGAATAAGTTTAAGAAAACTGTTAATACCGCGTGGTCACCTGTCATCACGTTCGCTAAACGTAAACCTAAAGTTAATGGACGGATAAAGTGAGAGATTAACTCGATGATTAACATCAACGGAGCTAAAGCCATTACTGGTCCTAAGAAATGTTTAAGGTAACCTAAACCACCTTCTTTTAAACCAATCACGTTATACGCTAAGAAAGAAAACATACCGAATGCAAACGTCGTGTTGAAGTTGTCAGTCGCTGGAGTCATACCAGGAATTAAACCTAAGAAGTTGTTGATTAAAACGAAAGTAAAGATCGCTGCAAAGTAAGGAGCGAAATGACGACCGTGGTGACCAATAACTTGGTTTGCTAAATTGTAAATGTATTCAGTTAAGAATTCGAAAACACCGCGAACAGAAAATTTGTTCGTTGGGATAACAGCTGCATCGCCAGAACCTAAAGTTACGCGAGCTACAACACCTAATAAAATAGTGATGATTGCTGCTAATAATAAAGTAGCTACGTGAATGTAGTGGTGACCTACTCCAGGGATTAATTGCGTCCAATTAAAATGCATACGACTTCCTTACGGTTTAATTTCTTTATCTAGTTTCTGTTTGTACAGAGCTACTAACACAATCGAAAATACAAACGATAAAAATCCGATTAATAAGCCAATAGAATCAAACCAACTCTGGCGGCTCATCTGTATTACGATATATCCAAGTAACGGGTATTTTAATATAATGACCGCGACCCCTAGGGCAACGGATTTTTTCTCGAAAACCACTCTCCAAATAAGCCAAATTCCTAGCAAATTTAAAATCAGAAGAAGATGGCAAACAACAGCTGTTGCGGCCATCGTTGGTTTTCCGAAAAACCAAGTAGCTAAACCAGCTACAACTGCCGTTAGCAGAGAAATAGTTGCAATTTTTTTAATCATTTGTGGATTCTTTCTACTGATCTTTATTTTTTTCGATCGCACGTAACTTAGTGATAAGACTGATAAACCACACAACAAAGGCCAAGACAATCAATAAAGCCTTAAGGTAATTCGGGTAGCCCTGTTTGACCGCGTACTCGCCACCATAGATTGCAAATAAAATAAGCGATATCAATTCAAAGCCAATCGCTCCAAACATGAGGTACTTATTTTGCTTCGGTGGTTTAGGATTTGGCGTACTCATTTGCGCACCCCTTTAGTGAAAGGTTTATTCACCAACTTTTCATTTAGACGCTTAATTCTTAGATCGTAGTAAGATTGATCTTTGATTTTGTCTTTATTTTGGGTCAGGTAGGCAATGGCCGCTTTGTAATCCTGTTTTTCTTCGTAAGTCATAGCCACCACTACATATAGGTTTTCATCGGCAAAATATTTCGGATCGTTGGCCAAAATTAAGTGATAGTTCTTAATCGCTTCATCGTATTGGCCAAGTGAAGTAAAGGTCTGCGCTTTTAATTTTAAAAACGCATTTTTTTCGTGTTTAGAAGTTCCTAAAAACACGTCGATATATTCTAAGGCTGTTTTGAAACTTCCAGTGTAACGGTAACACTGGGCAATTTTAAGTCGGATTTGCTCTAACTTTTCCGGGTCTTTAATAAGTGATTCTAATAAAAGATATTCTTTAACCGCAGTTGTGTAGTCTTGAATATTTTCAAAATAAACTTCGGCGATAGCCTCTTGTGATAATAAACGAATTGAGGCGTCTTCAGATTTTAAAATAAGTTCACGGTAAACCATGAGTGCTTTATTGTAGTCGTGAATTTCAAAACGCAAAATACGAGCGATTTCGAATTCGGTTTTTGACCAAAGACGATTATTTTTTTCTAGCTCTGCAGAGTTTTCTAATAGATCAACAGCGTCTAAGAACTGACGCTGTTCAATTTTTTCCTGAGCCAAATGAAAGAACTTTTCGGCTCTTGATTGGCAAGCGCAAATCGCGCCTGCCATTAAGAAAAGTGTGAATAACTTAGTGGATTTCTTCGCCAGCTTTATCTTCATCATCGACAACAGCTAAACCTGAAACGAACTCTTGCTTCTCATCTAAGTTAATTAATCTAACACCTTGAGTGTTACGTCCAAGAACTGAAATATCAGAGATTTTCATTCTGATAACTTGGCCTTGATCCGTTGATAAGATTAACTCTTGAGTTGCATTTACTTTTAATGTTCCAACTACGTTACCAACTTTATCAGTTGTTTTTTGAGTGATGATACCAACACCGCCACGAGATTGTACGCGGTATTCTTCAACCTCAGAACGTTTACCGTAACCTTTAGAAGTGACCATTAATAAAGTATCTTTCGTGTCTTTTTCGATCACTTGCATACCTACAACGATATCGTCTTTAGCTAAAGTAATACCTTTTACGCCGCGGGCAGAACGGCCCATGCCGCGCACGTCATCTTCGTTGAAACGAATCGACATACCTTCTTTAGTTGCGATGAAAATATCTGATTGGCCATCAGAAATTTTTGCAGCCACTAATTGATCTTCAAGATCAGTTGTTAAGGCAATAATACCTGCTTGGCGAGGGTTGCTGAATGAATCAAGAGATGTTTTTTTGATGATCCCTTTTTCAGTTAACATCACAACGTATTTATTTTCAGAGAATTCATTCACCGGAAGAATTGCACGCACTTTTTCGCCAGCTGCAAGCTGAACAACGTTAGCAATCGCTTTACCTTTAGAAGTTCTGTTACCTAGAGGTAATTTATGAACTTTACACCAGTAAACTTTACCTTTGTCAGTGAACACTAATAACTGAGTTTTCGTCGAAGCCGTGAAAAGATCCGTTACGTAATCCTCTTCACGAGTTTCCATACCTTTTAGACCTTTACCGCCGCGTTTTTGTACGCGGTATTCTTCAGTGTTGATACGTTTGATGTAACCTGTGTTTGTGATTGTCACAACCATTGGTTCATCAGCAATTAGATCTTCATCTTCAAGATCTTCCATATCACCAGTGATTTCTGAACGACGTTTGTCAGCGTATTTTTTCTTAATTTCTTCTAATTCGCCAACGATGATTTTGTAGATTTCTTTCACATCAGATAACACGAATTTTAACCAGTTAATCTGTTTTGTGATTTCTTCTAATTCATCAATGATTTTTTGAATTTCTAAACCAGTTAAACGTTGTAAACGCATTTCTAAGATCGCAACAGCTTGGCGTTCAGAGAATTGGAATTTATCCATTAACGCTTCACGGGCTTGGTTTGCTTCTTTCGAAGCCTTAATAGTCGCGATTACGGCGTCGATATTATCTAAAGCTTTTTTCAAGCCTTCTAAAATGTGCGCGCGCTCTTGAGCTTTTTTAAGTTCGAAAATACAACGTTTAGTCACAACATCACGTCTGTGATCAACGAAAGCTTCTAACATTGATTTTAAATCAAATGTTACCGGCTGATTTTTCGCATCGATCGCAAGCATGATAATACCAAAGCTTACTTGTAACTGAGTGAATTTAAATAAACGGTTTAAGATAACTGAACCGTTTTCACCGCGTTTTAAAATAATAACGACGCGCATACCTTCACGTGAAGATTCATCGCGGATATCTGAGATACCTTCGATTGTTTTTTCTTTCACTAAGTCTGCGATAGATTCGATTAATTTAGCTTTATTTACTTGGTACGGAAGCTCAGTCACGATGATTTCTTCGTGATCTTTTTTAGTTTCGATTTCAGTACGTGCTTTTAACGTAATGATACCGCGACCTTTTTTGTACGCTTGTAAAATTCCCGCACGACCGGCGATTAAACCTGCTGTCGGAAAATCTGGCCCTGGAATTTTTTCGATTAATTCATCGATTGAACACTCAGGATTGTTAATTAAATGAATAGCTCCATCAACCACTTCGCCTAAGTTGTGCGGCGGAATGTTTGTCGCCATACCTACTGCGATACCAGATGAACCGTTCACTAATAGATTTGGAAATTTCGATGGTAAAACTAACGGAATTTGTAACGAGTCGTCGTAGTTCGGACCATGCGCTACAGTTTCTTTTTCGATATCAGCTAATAATTCTTCAGCTAATCTCGTCATACGAACTTCGGTATAACGAGAAGCGGCCGCACTATCACCATCGATCGAACCGAAGTTACCTTGACCGTCGATTAATGGGTAACGAAGCGAGAAATCCTGCGCCATACGAACCATAGTGTCGTAAGCGGCATTATCACCATGCGGATGGTATTTACCGATAACGTCACCGACAACACGTGCAGATTTTTTGTACGGTTTGTCGTGAGTGTTTGATAATTCATGTTGAGCAAATAATACACGACGGTGAACCGGTTTTAAACCGTCACGCACATCGGGTAGGGCACGGCCTACGATTACAGACATTGAGTACTGTAAGTAAGCTTCGCGCATTTCTTTGTTGATATCTACGTTAGTAACGCCTTTTACTGGCACGTTGTTGTCATTTGAATCCATCTTTTACACCCTATACATCTAACGAACGCGCTAATAACGCATTATCTTGGATAAACTTACGACGTGGTTCAACTTGCTCGCCCATTAAAACTGAGAAAGTTTCATCGGCAGCCACAGCATCGTCGATAGTTACTTTTAATAAATTACGGTTTTCAGGATTTAAAGTCGTATCCCAAAGTTGCTCTGGATTCATTTCTCCTAATCCTTTGTAACGTTGGATATAAATTCCTTTTTTCGAGCTTTCCATGATGTTTTCATAGAACTCGTTGTAATTTTCGAATGATTGTTCTTCGCCACCTTTCACAATTGTCATTGGTAATTGTGAAATTGATTGCATGTGGTTCCAGATATTTCTGATTTCAACAATTTCAGAGAAATTGATCATGTCAGCCGATAAAACTGTTTTCATGCGATCAGCGTAACGAGTTGTCTCAACAACAGCTTCAACTTTTCCGTCAGCTGTTTTTTCTACTTTGAAATCAACTTCAGTTACACCCAGAGTTGGTTGCGCAGAAATCCATGCTTTAAGATCAGTTAACGCTTTTGTTAATTTGCCTTCATCTTTTAAAGTCGCATCTAAATCAGAAACTTTACTTAATAAGAAGTATAAAACATCTCTGTCATACTTACGCGAAGATGAATGTAATAATGAATTAAATTTCTGAATACCTAAGATGAACTTACGTAATTCAGCTGTTTCAACTTTTTTACCTTTAACTTCAAAAGAATCTAAACCTGTTTTTAATAAATGTTCTGTTAATGCAGCTTCATCTTTTAAGTAAGTCTCAGATTGACCTTTTTTAGCACGGTATAAAGGTGGTTGAGCGATGTAGATATAACCTTTTTCTAAAACTTCCGGCATTTGACGGTAGAAGAAAGTTAATAAAAGTGTACGGATATGTGATCCATCCACGTCGGCATCGGTCATGATAATAATTTTATGGTAACGGATTTTATCGGCAGAAACGTTTTCTTTACCGATTCCAGTTCCTAAAGCCGAAATCATCATTTTGATCTCGTCGTTTGATAACATTTTATCAAAACGTGCTTTTTCAACGTTTAGGATTTTACCTTTTAACGGTAAAACTGCTTGTGTCTTACGATCACGCGCCATTTTTGCAGATCCACCGGCCGAGTCTCCCTCCACCAGGTATAATTCACATTTAGAAGGGTCGCGCTCTTGGCAATCCGCCATTTTACCAGGTAACGATCCGCCGTCTAATGCTGTTTTACGGCGAGTTAAATCACGCGCTTTTCTGGCAGCATCACGGGCACGGGCCGCTTCGACACATTTTGTAACGATTGTTTTTGCTGTGCTTGGATTTCTATCTAACCAGTCAGCTAATTTATCATTTACTAAAGACTCAACAATACCTTTTACTTCGGCATTACCAAGTTTAGTTTTTGTTTGTCCTTCGAATTGTGGTTCGCGAACTTTTACAGAAATAATCGCCGCTAAACCTTCGCGGATATCTTCACCTTCGATTGATTCTTTAAAATCTTTTAATAGATTTTTTTGAGTCGCGTATGAATTTGTCGTACGAGTTAAAGCTCCACGAAAACCCACTAAGTGAGTTCCACCTTCATGAGTGTTGATATTATTTGCGTAGCAGTAGATTGATTCAGAGTAAGAATCGTTCCATTGCATGGCGATTTCAACTTCAACTTGGTCTTTTTCACCTTTGAAGTAAATCACTTCATTGTGAATTGGTTTTTTAGATTGGTTTAAGTAAGAAACGAATTCAGCAACACCGTTCGCGTATTGGAAATCAGCTTTTTTTCCAGTCGCTTCGTCAGTTAAACAAATATGTAAGCCCGCATTTAAAAACGCGATCTCACGGAAACGATTTGATAAAGTGTTGAAATCAAATGCCATTCCTGGCTCTTTGAAAATTTCTAAATCCGGTTTGAAAGTGACAATCGTGCCCGTACGAGTAGTTGGACCCACTTTTTCTACTGGGCCATCTGGAATACCTTTGTGGTAAACCTGACGGTAGTGAGTTCCGTTTTTATGAGATTCAGCTTGGCAACGAGAAGAAAGCGCATTCACAACTGAAGCACCCACGCCATGTAGACCGCCCGAAACTTTATACGCGCCACCATCGAATTTACCGCCGGCATGTAATACCGTGTATACGACTTCCATCGCGTCTTTTCCAGATTTGTGTGGACCAACAGGAACACCACGGCCGTTATCGTCTACCGATAAAGAACCATCTGTGTGAATCGTCACATAAATATTTTTACAATATCCAGCTAAGTGTTCATCGACAGCATTATCTGCAATTTCGTACACAAGATGGTGATAACCACGAATCGTTGTATCACCGATATACATTCCCGGTCTTTTACGAACGGCTTCAAGTCCTTCTAAGACTTGAATATCATCTGCGCCGTATTGTTTATCCGAAGATACGGCAGTTGTTGAAACTTGTTCAGACATGAGCACCTCATACATGTAGTAAGAAAAAAATATTTAAATTATTTTTCTTAAAGCGAGATTTTATTCTGCGCTTTGTACAAATCCATTTTGTACGTTGAAAACGGTGCTTCTATCGATGTTCAGTTTTTTTAAAACTTCGATATCAGTTGAGGTTAAAAAGGTCTGAGTTTGAATTTCATTCAACGCCAAAACAAGCGAACTTTGCTTAGTTTGATCGAGCTCCGACAACACATCATCCAATAACAAAACAGGATAGAATCCGTTAACCTTGTAATGATACACGATTTGAGCCATTTTGAAAGCTAATATGATAGATCTTTGCTGCCCCTGCGAAGAGAAAAAACGTGAGTCATTTCCGCTATATAGAAATATGACATCATGCTTCTGAGGACCCACTAAACTGATGCCTGCGGAAAGCTCAGCTGGGAGCAGTTCTTGGGCTCTTTTTTTCATTAAATTTATCAACATTTCCTCAGAATTTTCCACAATTTTTTGATCGGAAATTTCGTAAGAAAAATCAAAACTCACATTTGGATTTTTAGTTTCAATTTTTACCAGGGCTTCTTGCACAAAGGGTTTAATATCAGACAGACATTTAATACGCAGGTAGGTAAGTTTGCCGGCCAGATT
>CAMLRE010000022.1 GCA_946482355.1 uncultured Bdellovibrio sp. | reverse complement strand
TTCTTGTCTTTCAACATGTCGCCAATGAAATTCTCGGAACGTTAAATCCAGCTTTGAAACAGCAGGGCTTACGTATTCGTTATGTGAATTTTGAACGTGACCCAAACGCCACACCGTCGATTGATAAATATAACGGTCTTATCGTGCTTGGTGGATATATGGGTGTGTACGAGGCTGATCAATACACGCATATTAAAACTGAAATGAAGTTGATTGAAGAAGCTTTAAAAAAAGATGTGCCTGTTTTGGGAATCTGTTTAGGCGCGCAAATTTTAGCTCATGTGCTTGGTTCAGAAGTTCGTAAAGCCTCTGAAAAAGAAATGGGTTGGTATGATATTGAACTGACAACGGCCGGAGAAAATGCGCCGTTACTTTCGCATTTTAAAAAGACCGAAAAAATATTTCAAATGCACGGGGATACATTCGATATTCCAAAATCCTGCGAACACTTAGCTACGTCAAAACTTTGCCCGGCGCAGGCGTTTAGTTATGGGCGTAAAGCGTATGGTTTACAATTTCACTTAGAGGTCGATGAAGCCATGATTTCACGTTGGCTTAATAATCCACGCAACCAACAAGATATCGAATCCAGCGGCGGAAAAGTTTCAGCTGAGCAAATGAAGGCCGATACGGCAAAGTATCTGCAAAATTCATTAAATTTAAGCCAGCAGACATTTCAAAAATTTATTGATCTTTTTGAAATGAAAGAAAGACCTATTATTTTAAAATCAAAGTAGATGCTCTTCGACATAACGTCTATCAGACATAATTGCATTAAAAGTTTTTAAAGCTGCTGCTTCAGCCTCTTGTGGGTCTGAACTTTCTGTTACGCTTTCAACGGTAATGCCATAATCTTTAAGTTCAGTTCTTAAGTTGTCAGCAAAAGTTTTCACAAACGCTTTAGAAGCTTCGTAGACAGAATGATAAGCGGTGTATTCGTTGTCAGGATGACCCGTCGTAAATAGCAGACGGCCATGATGTTCTTTCTTCATTTCTTGAACGACATGCTTAGCTAAGTGAACCACTGAAGTGATATTTACAAGAATTGAATTTAATTCTTCTTCCATCGGAATTTCACTAAAGCCACCTGAGGTGATCACATGGGCATTAAAAACGACGGTATCTATCGGTCGGTGAATACTTTGAATTTTTTGAATAAGTCCATCGACACCTTTAAAAGCGCCTAGGTTAGTTTGAATATGTTCAACGATTCCGCCGAAAGCCCGAAACGCTTCAGCCGCTTCAACGATGGCCGGATTATAATCGGTAACAATCAGATCAAAATTGTTTTTTGCAAAGGCTTGAGCCAATTCATAGCCAAATCCAGTGGCTGCACCGGTGATAACAGCTAAAGGGCGAGAATCTGAAATTGGGTTAATAGGATTTTTTTGCGCCATAAATTCTCCTTCAAGTGAATTAGTGCATGTTAATCACAACTTTGATGCATTCATTTTTTTCATCGTTAAACTTTCGATAAAGCTCAGGAGCCTTGTCTAAATCAATACGGTGGGTAATTACAAAAGAAGGATCAAGTTGATCGTCTAAAATTTTTTGTAAGAGCGGCTTCATATATTTTTGTGTGTGCGTTTGGCCCATTTTAAAAGTTAAACCTTTTCCAAAGGCCGCACCGAAAGGTATTTTATCTAGATAGCCGCCGTAGACACCGGGAATAGAAACGGTTCCCCCTTTTTTGCAGGCTTGAATGGCTTGGCGTAAAGCATCGGGTCTGTCAGTGGCTAAACCCACCGCCATTTTAGCGCGATCAAGAGTCGCGGTGATGGTGTGTCCATGAGCCTCCATACCGACGGCATCAATACAAGAATCCGGTCCACGTCCACCGGTTAAGTAGTTTAATTCATCTAAAACGCTGTCGCTGTTTTCAAAATTAATTGTGTGCGCTCCGCCTTTTTCAGCCATCTCTAAACGTTTTTCAAAGTGATCAATCGCGATTACACGTTCAGCCCCCAGCATATAAGCACTGCGAATAGCCATCTGAGCCACAGGTCCGGCTCCCCAAATGGCAACGGTATCACCGGGTTTGATATTGCAATTTTCTGCCGCCATATAACCGGTCGGAAGAATATCACTTAAAAATAAAACTTTTTCATCAGGCACACCTTGAGGAATCACAAGCGAATTTGTATCTATAAAAGGCACACGTAAAAATTCAGCTTGGCCTCCGGCATAGCCACCATACATGTGTGAATAACCAAATAGCGCCGAACCTGAGTGACCATAAAGTTTATCAGCCATCACCGAATTAGGATTTGTATTATCGCAAGAAGAATACTCTTCTTCTTTACAGAAGTGACAACTGCCGCAGGCAATATCAAACGGGATTACAACTTTATCACCGGCTTTTACTTTCGTGACTAAAGCTCCGACGGCCATCACTTCACCCATGGTCTCATGGCCTAAGATATCGCCTTTTTCCATTGTGGGAATACTGCCGTTATAAATGTGTAGGTCAGATCCGCAAATGGCTGCACTTGTTACTTTGATAATAGCATCATGCGGATTAATAATACTTGGCTCTTTAACATTACGAATTCCAACTTCATGTTTTCCGAACCAGCAGAGGGCTTTCATTTGTTTCTCCTGCGTATCTTTCGATACGACTTCGTCTTAATGTTTCATTTCTGGGGCAAGATCTTCTTCGCGGCCACTGGGTTGGCCTTTCGTGGTCGGTACTTCGCCGGTTTCTAAGTACGCTTTAAGGCGGCTTAAATTCGTGAGTAATATTGAATCGGGATCTTCGCCAACAAGTTGAGTTGCAATTTTTCCGACTTTACCTGCAGGAATAGAATAGGCCATGTGAAGGCGAACAATGGTTCCTAAATTGCGCGGCGCTTTTGAAAACCAGATCGAGCCTGCCTGTTGCACTTCGGTTTTCCCCACGGTTTTCCACGAAATCATTTCTGCATATTTTTCTTCGGTGATTTCAGCGTCCCATTCAACCTTAGGCCCGTGTTCAAGCTGCACAATCCAGTGAGACATTGTTTCTGATCTTACAGTTAAAGCGACAAGATCTTTCATGAAGTACGGAAGATTACTGAAGTTACGAAAGAAGGTGTAAATTTCAGCCGGTGAGCGATCAATGATAATCGAGCGGTGAATTCTTTCTTCATCATGAAGTTGATGCGCCATCTTGGCTTGTTCTGAAGTTGTTTTTATTGGAGTACTTTGCGCCACGATGATTTCTCCTTAGATGATAGGTACATCAGTTATACGGGGATACTGTTGTTCGAGAGGAATATAATCCGGTTCAACAAAATCAGAACTATCAAGAGGTTTTAAATCGTGTAAGGCCGGACCTTCTAAAACTTTTCCATAACAGTCAAAACGTGAACCATGACAAGGGCAGTCCCAGGATTTTTCAACGTTATTCCATGAAACAACGCCGCCTAAATGCGGGCACGCTGCAGACATATAATGAGCAACACCGGCCTGATTTTTATAAACCGCAACCATCGCCATGCCATCACGAAATATACGGCCTTCGTTTAAACGCAAATCTTCGATATCTGGTTTTGGACTCAATGAAAGCCACTTACCATATTGGCCCGCGACATTTAAATTTTCGCGCACGTAATTAGCTGTTGATAACAGACTAATGCGTGAAGGGTTGTATAAATCTTCCCATGGATTTTCACGTTGGGCGATTTGATCAGTGACAATCATTGCACCAATTGTACTGTGAGTAATACCATTACCGGCATCTCCGGTAATCACATACACATTGTCGCGATCAAGAGGGTTGTGGCCTAAAAAACCAATGCCATCAACAGGCTCCATCACTTGTCCTGACCAGCGGTAAGCTAAATCAACAATCGTCGGAAAGCGTGAGCGGGCCCAGTCTTCTAAGCGTTGATGACAGTTTTCAGGATGAGCTTCTTGACCGGTTTTATGATCTTCGCCACCGACGATCAGTAAATCGTATTTGTCGTTATAGCTTTCAGTGCGGATATAATGATAAGGGTCATCGGTATCCCAATAAAGTCCTTTAGCTATACTATCTTTAATCACATGAAAGCCGATCACGTAGGTACGGTAAGGCGCTTGTTTTGTGTGAATTGCAAAAACATCGTTTACAGGGGTGTTAGTGGCGACCACTAACGATGAGCATGTAACGATGGCGCCACTTTGTGTTTTGACGGCGGCAAAATCACGGTTATAAAATTCAACAGCCGGTGAGTGAGTAAAAATTTTTCCGCCGCCATCGACGATGCATTTAGCAAGGCCTGCAATATATTTTAAAGGGTGAAGCTGTAACTGGCGTGGAAAAGATAAGCACGGTCCGGTTTTAAACTGCGTCAGTGGAGCATTCTCTAACATCTTTGCATAAATCAGTCCTGCGCGGCGGGCCGCTGTGTGTTCACGCATCAGTGTATCGGGTTCAGCGCTTTCACCTTGAAACAAATAACCAGAAAGTCTTTCTAAGTTACAGTCGATTTTTTCTTTGTGCACAATTTGTTCGATACGATCAAGAGCGGCCGTGTGACTTTGGGCAATCAGTCGCGTGCCTTCTTCGCTGTGATACATCTCTAAATCGAAATAGCGTGTTCCTAAAACCGCCGAAGCATGGGCTGTAGTGCGGCCCGTTTGGCCGCTGCCAAGCTCAAAAGCTTCTAAGACGCAAACAGACTTTCCTTCTTTCATTAACAGATAAGCCGTGGTCAATCCGGCAATACCGCCACCGACCACGCAAACATCGACATTGATATTATTTTTTAACGGGTCAAAAGTGGGCATATCGTGCGTATCTAACCATGCAGAAAGGCTTTCGCCGGGATGTAGCTGATTCATAAAATTCCTTTTTTACTCGTTAACGTCTGTTGGCAATCTGTTGGCTAAACTTAAGCAAAATTTGTTCCTTTTCGCCGTGGGGAATTTTGTCTGGGAATATTTTTTGCAAAATAAAGAGCGAACAAAATTTTAGCGAAGGGAACTTGAATGAAAAATGAAATGAAAAAATCGATGACTGAGGATTTACGCGTGATTAGCGACATCATCGAAAGTGCAACGATTTGCATGTTAACGACACACAATCATGCCGGAGGCCTTTGCAGTCGCCCGATGTATACCCAAGAGGCTGATGAAAACGGAAATCTCTGGTTTTTTACATCATCGAACTCGCATTTAATTTCTGAGATTCGCAGCAATCATCAGGTGCAATTAACCTACGCTGCAGGAAAAGAAAAATTCGTTTCAGCGTCAGGCAATGCTTACGAAGTTTTTGACCGCGCCCGTATGATTCAGTTGTGGACGCCGATGATGAAGGCGTGGTTTCCGCAAGGAATTGAAACAACTGATTTAGTTTTACTTCGTGTCGAATTACAAGATGTTGAATATTGGGAAACGCCAAGTTCACCGGTAACCAAAGTGGCTGGATTTTTTAAATCGATGGTCAGTGATAAGCCTTACACACCAGGCCATCATGAGAAAGTGAACTTACATCACTAGCGGTACAAGATTTAGCTTAGGCTAAATATGATTAACTTTTTCGTCAATTGGACGATCAATCATGAAATGCCCTTGCGCTTTGGCGCAATGGGCACAGCAGAAAAAATCCCCTTCGGCTTCAACACCATGACCGATAATCATGGTGTTGCAGTGAGAACAATGGGGAGCAAGTTTAGAAATCGCGCACTCGAAACAATCAAACACGTGAGATTCACCATTCATTAAAACCGTAAAAGTTTTGTCGTACTGGTTTCCGCATTTTTCACATGTTGGCATTTCCATCTGTGCTCCTTTTTTATTTTACTGTGGATTTAATAACCCCACAGGCAATTCTTGGCGCTGATTTTTGAGTTTTATCATCAGGCCCGCCGTGCACGATGATGGCGCGATCGATAATACTGTAAGTTCCGCTCGCACTTCCGCTAATTGATAAATGAGACACCGTAAATTCACCTTCAGCAGTTCCTACTTTATTGCTGCTCACCATCGGTAGGTCGCCTGCGTATAAATCCGGAAAATCTAAAGATGTGCCATGGCCTTCGTGACCCGGCATTTTTGCGTAGTGTGGACCCGCTGATTTGCCGTCAACAGATGAACAATCTGGCTTTTCATGAATGTGAAAACCAAATTTTTTATTACGAGCCAGGTTTTTGATTTTGTATTTTACATTCACACCTTTTGCGGTCTGAAAAAAATCAATTTGTCCTGAGACTTGTGATCCATTTTTTGGTTGAAGTTCGGCGGTTACTTTTTCGCCTAAAGCTGTTTTGTCTGCGGCGCTGTCAGCAGCTGCAGAAGTTAAAGCGATACTTGTAAGAATGATAAAGGGTAGTGTTTTTGTTTTCATGAATAAAATCGTACAATAAAAAAAGGCCAGATACTAGACATCTCGTATTTGGCCCTTTCATGGTTATTATGAGTATCAGTCATATTAATCATGATTGTCTCTGCGAGGCTTCAACACCATTTTTTCGCCGAAGCGAATTAATGAATTTCCGCCCTCCATGTCACATTGACAAATATATCTATTGCAGAGCTGGTGCCATTCTCAGAGTGAAATTAAAAGGTTTGACTGGAAATTACGGGTTGCGGAAAAAGAAAACGCCCCGGGTGTTGGGGCGTAAATTGTTTTTTATTTATAAGTTTTGATGTCACGCGAAATCAGAGATAGCTAAGTTAACCTTAGCTATCTCTGAAACTGCAGTGAATTCTAATTTAAGCCGGTGCAATCGTTAATCTGCGGCGCAGATTTCTTTCTTTAAGCTTATTAAAAAAGTTAATATCGCCAGATAAAAGTTTGCGTGCATTTTCCACGAGAGGATTGCGCGCATGAGCTGTCGAGCGTTTGCTTTTCGCTTTGCTCGCAGATTTTGAACGGCGTTTTAAAAGATTTTGGGCAACTTTTTTCATAGGCTCTCCTTGAGTTGATACGTGAGTGAATCACATTTTTACAGAGAGCAAACGCGAGGCCATTGCGATTTCGCAAAACTTTGCAGAGGCCTCTGGCAGAATTCGAAGTTATCAAAAAATCTTAACTGGAATCAGCCTAAATAATAGGACGTTTAAAAATAATCGGGGAATTTCTCTACTTTTTCCTTGGGGAAAAAAAGTACCTATGCTAGATCACCCCGTAAATAAGAGGGGATTTAGTACGAATGAAAAAAGCAAAGATCTTAATGATTGATGATGATAAGGATATTCAAGAACTTATCTCGAGTTTCTTCCGAGTCCGTAACTACGATGTTGTCTGCTATGACGACGCCCAATCGGCACTTGAAGATATCAGCAGTGTGAAAGTCAAAGCGGATGTGATTATCACCGACCTGATGTTACCAGGGCTATCGGGGATTGAATTCACCCAGCGCCTAAAAGTTTTAGGTAACGATATTCCGATTATTCTTATTACCGCAAATAAGAAGGTAGAAACCGCTGTTGAAGCAATTGCCGCTGGCGCTTATGACTTTGTGGTTAAACCTTTACACTTTCCGCAGCTTTTAGTTTCGGTTGAGCGTGCGCTTTATCTTACGCGTGTTGAAGAAGAAAATTCGACCCTTAAAACTGTGGTGCAACTGCAAGAAGGCCACAACAGTATTGAAGGTATTATCGGTAAAAGTGCCGGTATTAAAAACGCGCTTGAGTTAGCCCGCCGTGTTTCTCAGTCTAACGCAAACATTCTTATCACCGGAGAAAGCGGAACCGGTAAAGAAGTGATCGCGAAAGCGATTCACAACATGGGTTCACGTAAAAAAGCACCGTTTGTGGCGATTAACTGCTCGGCGATTCCAGAGAATCTTTTAGAGTCAGAATTATTTGGTCACTCAAAAGGCGCTTTCACAGGAGCTGCTGATAAAAAAGTAGGTCTTTTTGAAGAAGCCGAAGGTGGAACATTATTCTTAGATGAAATTGGTGATTTAACATTACCTCTTCAGGCTAAAATTTTACGTGTCTTACAAGAAAAGAAAATTAAACGTATCGGTGAAAACCAATACCGTGCGGTGAATGTTCGTATTTTATCAGCGACTCATAAAAACTTACGCCAGGAAATCGCCAATAAAAACTTTCGCGAAGACTTATTCTTTCGTTTAAACGTAATTCCAATCTGGATTCCGCCTTTACGTGAACGTAAAGAAGATATTTTACCGTTATCAGAATTCTTTTTACGTAAGTATTCGGCTTTAAATAACACGAAAGTAAAACAGTTCGGTAAAGAAGCTCACGATTATTTAATGAATCACAACTGGCCAGGTAACGTGCGTGAATTAGAAAATACGATTGAGCGTGCGATTGTGTTATCAAATTCAAACATTATTCGTTTTGAAGATGTGTGCACGGCTGATAACCGCAGTAACGGCGAACAAAAAGAAGAGGCGGGTGTTCGCTTTCCGGTGTTTGGCAGCAATAACGTGATGACGGTTGAACAATTAGTGAATAAATACGTGCAACACGTTTTAGACCTTAACAACGGGGCTAAAGAAAAGACAGCACGTGATTTACAAATCGACCGTAAAACGCTTTACCGCCGCCTACGCGAGATCGAAAGACAGCAAGTCGAACACTGAGTAGGACCACGATTAAATCGTTAAATACAAAGGCCCTTAAGCTTAAAACTTAAGGGCCTTTTTTTATTTAAAATTTCTGATTAAAAAATTAAAGGTGAGCGTTATTTACGGCAGATTCAAACTGTTCAACTAAACCCTGAAGCTGCGTCATGTTTTTAGCTTTGGCCGCCTGTTCGATAGCCACGGCAATATTCGTTAATTCATCAAAACCAAAGGTCACAGCATTACCTTTAACCTGATGGCCTAAGCGCTCTAAAAAAGAGTAATCCTGCTTAGATAAAGCTTCTTTACTGGCAATGATATCTTGCTTACGGCGCTCAAGATATTTTTGGCGGGCTTCGGCGGGAACTTGCATAGTCTCTATCATAATTTTCCTTCGGCTTTAAAGCAACATTTCGAGTAGTGATGTCCTTGGTTGAGTCGTTCATAAGAGCTAAAATCTGTTGAACTAATGTGTCTTGGCTAACAGGCTTTGTGATCAATCCGATACAACCTGATTCGAGGCTGCTGGCTTTTTCTTCAATCGAAGAATGAGCCGTTAAAGCAATAATCGGATTCGTAAAACCTTCCACACGCAGGCGGCGGGTAGCTTCTAACCCATCCATTTGTGGAAGTTGAATATCCATTAAAATAAGATCGTAATCTTTTTCGCGCACTTTACGAATAGCCGATACACCGTTATCAACTACATCCGTAATGGCTCCTACAGACTGAAGAAAGAATTGAAAGATATCTTGGTTATCTTCAGAATCTTCTACAATTAAAATTTTCTTTCCGGTCAATTGGTTGTAGTCCTGCAACTGAGCTAAAGTTTTCGGTTGAATAACGTCGTCCATTAAACCAGGAACCCATTCAACACCGGCAATATCACCACACGGAATTTTTAATTCAAAAGTTGAGCCACGGCCTAAACGGCTTTCAATCAGCGTCACATCGCCGCCAAATTGCTGAGCCATACGTTTAGAAACAACTAAACCTAAACCCACGCCACCAAAACGGCGTGTGCTGGAAGCATCGGCCTGCGAAAAAGACTGAAACAGATCAGCTTGGTCATGCTTTGAAATACCAATACCTGTGTCAGTCACACTCACCACTAGAAATTTTTGCCCGTTAGCCGAAGTCTGCGCTGAAAAAGTCAGACTTACAGATCCTTCTTCGGTAAATTTCACGGCATTACCTAAAAGATTGGTCATAATTTGTTTTACACGTGATTCAGCGGTTTGAACGTATTCAGGCATTGTGCCTTCAGTTCTAATTTTGAATTCAACCCCTTTAGTAACGGCACGGTTACTCATCGTTAGTAAAACATCTTCAAATAACGCGCGAACCGAAATACGGTGAGTGCTGATAAAGATTTTACCGAATTCGATATTTGAAATATCTAAAATATTGTCAATGATACCTGTTAAGTGCGAACTGTTCTTTTGAATATTTTCAATCAGTGTCTGGCGCTCAAGCGGGTTATCGGTACGGCTTAAAATTTCAGAATAGCCGGTAATAGCATTTAACGGTGTTCTGATTTCATGGCTCATATTGGCTAAGAAAGCTGACTTCATACGATGCGATTCTTCAAGTAAGGCTTTTTCTTTTGTTTCGTGCAGAATCGCGTTTTCAAATTGTTTAAAGAAACTTAAAAGAAGCCCAACCACTAAAGCCGTTGCAAGGGCCACAACGTGACCTAAATAACGATCACTTAACGAAAGAAAATCCGGCATGGCAATAACCACAATTTTCCAGCGTTTTCCGTACATTTCAACTTCATGAACTTTTTGTAAAGACGAATCGCCTTCACGGCCCGGAAAACGAGTATAAGCTACAGTTTCTTTATTTGTTTCTGGATCAATAAAAATTAAAGAAAAATTCACATGCTCTTTAGCTTCATTGGCTTCGCCTAAGATATTGGTAAATAAATCTTTAAAAGAAACGGGAATATAAATAAGACCCAATGCTTTTGCCGCGCGCTCTTGCACTGTGAGAGGTGTTTGTTTTTGGCCAAAGAACGGTATAGCTAAAACTAACGAAAAATCATCGCTATTCAGGTTTGTTTTTTGAGTCAGTGGATAAGTTAACGTGATCGAGGCTGCCGTCAGAGCTTCAAGAATATCGTTTTTGTACGCGTTCGGAAGGCGTGACACCATTTTTTGAAGTTCTGCGCGAGTTGAAAAATTTAAGCCCAGCAGATTATACGCTGTTGATTGCGCCTGCAAATTTTCAGCAAAAACGCGAAAGCGCTTTTTATCCGGGTGGTGGCCCGCGTGGGCATCCAGATAAAGACGGGTATAGCCCAGAGTTGATCCGTAATTATTTAAACTATTTGATAGGGCTGAAGTCACTGTCTCGGCTTCGTATTCAAGGCGGTGATTAACATCTTTCTGAATCGATTTATGAACATGGGCCCACGAGATAAAACCAATGATCGTAAGCCCAGCGATAATGGCCGTAAAAATCTCTTTATCGAAGAAGACTGAAAATGTGTTTTTAAGAAATGATTTCCCCATAAGGTCGAACTGTTTTTACATACGGTTAAAAGGGGATCAAAAAAAAGTTTTTAATTTTTTCTTAATGGGGCAAATAGCAACAATGTGCCTAAAAACACACCCTGTTCAGGGGGGCTTTGACAATTATTTGATGATTAATATCAAAGAAATTTGCAAAGAAATTACAAAGACTGTTCTAGTCGTTGTAAGCGGTTTTCAATAACTCGTGTCATAGGTAAGACGTAGTCATGAATCAGTCTTTTAGAGAATTCTTTAGAGTACTCTTTAATTCGTGAAATAGATGAAGGTGCAACACTACGTTCAGTGGCCTGTTTTCGTTCGCTGCGTGCCCCTTGGCGGTGGTGTCTTCTTTGAGTTTTAGTCATAATTCCCTCCTTATTGCGAAAAAATTTTTAAATAGCAAAATGAAAGCCATGCTTAAGTTTGGAGAGCTTCTTGCTTTAAGTTTTTTATATGACAAATAAACCGACGCTGGGTCGCGATTTCGACCGCGATAAAAATTTAACGTACCGTCCTCAGGATGAATCGGGCGATTTGCCATATCATCCTTTGGTGATGATTGATACTAAACAACAGGAATCAATTGTTTCGTTGATTCTTGAACAACACCGTATGTTG
>CAMLRE010000021.1 GCA_946482355.1 uncultured Bdellovibrio sp. | reverse complement strand
CTGAATCACTCACCAAAGCTTTTTTATAACCATCGTATTTATTTTCATTCTTAGCATTGAGCTTAATTTTATTTTTAATAATTTCAATTTCATGAACTTCACTCACGCAGTAAGCTTCAGCCAACGCGGCTACTGAAATAAATAACGAACTTACTACAGCGAAAACTCTTTTCATGAATTAAGGCTATCAATTTAATGTTCTGTTCGGAAGAGCTAAAATATTAAAACCTGCCATAGTCTCTTTGCTTAGCATAACTCGACTAATGTAGCTGGTTAAAGCTTCTTTCTTAACGCCCATATAGTTATCGCTGCCATCGCGGCCTGCGCCATTACTTGCGTGCACCATATATAAAACGCCATCTTCACGAATTAAAAAACCCTGGTGCGATACATCCATATGCGTACCCGCCGCTTTCACTAAATCCCAGTTCGGGCGAACTAAGCTAAAAATACTGCCTGACGGAATACGATCAATTAAAGCTTGGTTATTGATTAAATCTTCTTTACTTAAATACGGTAGCTGCGCCAGCACTTGCGGAATACCTTCACCAAGTTCTGCGTACTCTTCGCCTTTTTTCGCATACCAACCAGCTTTATCAATCCACGTTTGTGACCATTTTGTATAAGCACCACCAACAGCGATCGTAATGTCTTTTACAAAACCGTAGGCTTGATTATTCGGAATCCAATCAACGCTGGTAAAGTGATTTCTCATCACGTAATTGACAGAGCCATTTTTATAACGAATCTGGTTAATACGCGCTTTAAATTCTGCAGGCGTTGATGAAAATGATAATGCCATCACCGTTTCAACAAATGTCGTACAATCAAAACCATCAAAGCGGTAAAGCGGAGCTTTTGAAATCTCACCTTGTGGACCTTCACCCAATGGCTCAACCACGTAAGGTGTTTTGTTATTTAAAAAAGTATAGGCGTAATGAATCGCGCGCTCGCGTACAGACAACTTTTTCACCGAAGGAATAGTCAGCAAGGCCTCTAAGGTTGGAGCTTGCGCTGTGGTCTGTGCGAACGCTATTTGAGTGGTTGCTACAACCGCGAAACTCAGAACTGCGATATAACGAAAAATAGACTTCACCTTAAGCTCCTTTGCTCGAGGCAAAACCTAGCAAAAGTAAGCTCAAAATAAGGTGCAAATTAAAGCGATTTCAGCTGCCTAAGCTGTATAGGATTTTGACAAAGTCCCGATAAGGGCTAACTTAAGAAAACTGCTCTCTTATTCAGGAGCAGTTTCGTTGCTGTTGTACTGTAAAGCCACGAATGACATAAGCTCTGTGCAAGACAGATTATCAATCGCTTTAGAGATCACAGTGTCAGTTAAACTTAAGCTATTTTGTTTCGTACAAGTTTGCAGTGGTAACACTAAATTTTTATGTGAAGAAACTAAATTTACCGGCTTAATCGGATTGATGTAGTTGTTTTCTTCGCTGGCATCGCTAGTCACGGCTTCTGGTAATTCGATATCAGGAGTGACACCGTAAAACTGTGTCGAACGGCCACTTGGTAAAAGGTAGAAACCTTTTGTTCTAAAATAACCGATCTTTTCAGACTTCTCCCAAGATTCGATTTCTTGGAATGTGCCTTTACCGAAAGTTTTTGCACCGATCACGATACCACGGCGGTATTCTTGAATAGCGCCTGCAAATAATTCGGCAGCAGATGCTGAATTTGTATTAACTAAAACAGCTAAAGCTCCCGAATAAATTCTCTCGGCACTTGTTAAAACCACTTCGTTAGATTTTGATAAATCAAAGTATTGAACTGAGTAAATTGTTTTATCTTGGCCAATGAATAAACCTGTTAAACAAGCCGCTTCTGATAAACGACCCCCTGGATTATCACGTAAATCTAAAACTAAACCTGAAATGTTTTTGTCAGCCATGCCTAAGATCGCATCGCGAACTTCATTACATGTGTGCGTTGAAAATTTAGAAACTGTAATAACACCAAAGTTACGAGCACCCGTTACAACTTCAGAGTAAACTTGGCTTAAAACGCGGTAACTACGCTGAACATTTTTAACTAATGTGGCGCCATCGCGCTTAATGTTAAAGTTAAAAATACGAATATTACGGTCTCTTAACATTTGGCTGGCATCAGATAAACTTAATGAATCTGCTTTTTGCCCGTTTAATGAATTAACGATATCGCCAACTTCTAAACCCGCTTGAGCCGCGTCTGAGTTGCGAACTACTTTTTTAATACGTAACTGACCGTGATTGTCTTTTTCAAAGCTAAGACCTACGAAAAACGGTGAACGTTCAGACGTAGAGCTCACTTGATCAAAGTAAGCCATCGGTAAAATGTAAGTGTGCGGATCTTTGCTAACAGACAAGTAACCGTTAATCCCTTGAGCTAACAAATAGCGTGCAGGAATTTTGTCGTCAGCTTTCTTTAAAATTAAATCCCAAAGTTTATCGAATGAAAAACTTGTGTTGATATGTTCTTTATAGATTTTTGAAAACGGTTGTAATGTTTCTTTTTCTTTAAAATTGTCTAAGCTTGTTGTTTCAGCGTAAGCGGGCCAGATTTCACCTGTTAACCCTAAACGTT
This sequence comes from uncultured Bdellovibrio sp., assembly GCA_946482355.1. Next base: position 9,083 of record CAMLRE010000021.1, on the reverse strand, counting down.
CAGATGTTAAGGCTAAAGCGTTATTCACAGAATTTACGCAGGCTAAAAAGTATTTTTCAGATAAATGACAAGTTTTATCGTTAACAAGTTTACGCAATTCTGATTCATCTAAACCAGATTTTGCCCAGTATTCTTCGACTTTATTGATCTCCAATTTGGATTGAGTTTGAGCGGCCTGTAGACCCGCAGAGATCCCCCCGACCCCTGCCAGCACGAACCCCATCAAAAACCCCATGGCTATCGTAAATACTATTCCCCACGAACGCATAACACCCCAATTACATTCCCCGAACACGGTTCTATCAGAACCTTCCCAGTGACAAAATAGAGCAACCTTAGGGCCATAATTTTCCCCTCTCAAAACCAATTAAATGGCTATCTGCCCCGGCATCAGGAAAGTTTTTCAAATATGATCAAAACAACAACAGGGTTTTCAGAGTAAAAAACCTTGCGAATGTGAAGTGTCATGCCAGATACTGCGAAGACACGCAGGATGTGAAACTGGACTTAGGAGTTTAATCTTGATTATCGTTACCGGAGCCAATGGATTTATTGGAAGCGCAATGGTTTGGCAGCTCAATCAAATGGGCCACACAAACATTATTGCGACAGACACAGTCGACTTAACTAAACGTAACCTGTTACATAAAAGACAGTTTGCCGAATTCTTTCAAGCCAATGAACTTTGGAGCTTCTTAGCCACTCCAGATGCTCAGAAAAAAGTGACTTGGATAATTCATATGGGCGCTTGCTCATCAACAACCGAAAAAAACTGGGAATACCTTTACGAAAATAATTTCTTATATTCACAGCGTCTGTTTGACTGGTGTTCACGTTACAAAAAAAATCTGATCTACGCTTCATCAGCGGCCACTTATGGTGCTGGCGAAAATGGATTTGAAGACACGTTTGATTCTGAAAAATTAAAACCGTTAAATCTTTACGGCGAATCAAAAGTGATTATGGATCGTTGGGCTTTAAAACAAAAAGCGACTCCAGAAAACTGGTACGGTTTAAAATTCTTTAACGTATTTGGACCAAACGAATACGAAAAAGGTTCAATGGCTTCTGTTGCTTTTAAATCTTATCATCATTTACAAAAACATGATTCTTTAGGTTTATTTAAATCTTATAACGCGAATTACATGGACGGCCGCCAGGTACGCGATTTCGTTTATGTGAAAGACGTTGTTCGTTGGATGGCCGAAATCATGGAGAAAAAACCAGCCAGCGGCATTTACAACATGGGTTACGGTGAAACTCGCTCATGGTTAGATATGGCCGAAGCGTTATTTAAAGCCTTAGGTAAAGAGCAAAAAATCAAATGGCTTGATATGCCTGAAGATATTAAAAACCAATACCAGTACTACACACTCGCCAACATGACGAAGTGGAAACAAGCTGGTATGTCTGAACCACAATGGCCTCTTGAAAAAGCTATCGAAGATTACGTTAAAAATTATCTTACTCAAAAAGATCCTTGGTTATAAATATGATGAATGAACTTCCTCAGCATTTAAAAAAATATTGCGTTGACCAGAACTATGCGCGCTACACACCTGTTGATCAGGCCACATGGCGCTACTGCTTACGTCAGCTTAAAGATTTTTTATCTAAGAATGCTCATCCGGTTTATATCGAAGGCTTAGAAAAAACAGGAATCTCTGAAGAACAAATTCCACGTATCGAAGAAATGAGTGAAAAACTTAAAAACTTCGGCTGGACAGCGATGCCGGTTTCTGGATTTATTCCACCGGCGGCGTTTATGGAGTTGCAATCACTTTCAATTCTGCCGATTGCATCTGACATGCGAACGATTGATCACTTACTTTATACACCAGCTCCAGATATCGTTCACGAAGCGGCTGGGCATGCGCCAATCATCGTTGATCCGGAATATGCAGCGTACTTAAAAGAATATGCACAAGTAGCTAAAAAAGCGATTATCAGCAAAGAAGATTTAGATTTATACGAAGCCATTCGTGAATTATCTGATGTGAAAGAAAATCCAACTTCGACAGATGAACAAATTGCAGCCTCAGAAAAAAAATTAGAAGCGACTATTAAAGCTTCAACCCATGTTTCAGAAGCGACTGAATTATCACGCATGAACTGGTGGACAGCTGAATACGGTTTAGTTGGCACAGTTGATAAGCCAAAAATTTTTGGCGCAGGATTATTATCATCAGTGGGCGAATCGAAATGGTGTTTATCTGATAAAGTTAAAAAAATTCCTTTAACTGTTGATTGCATCAAACAAACTTACGATATCACTGAACCACAACCGCAATTGTTTGTAACACCTGACTTTAAATTCTTAGTTAAAGTGTTACATCAAATGGCTGAAAAAATGGCTTACCGTGTGGGTGGCAAAACTGGTTTAGATAAAGCCATTCAAGCTAAGTCTGTAAATACAGTTCAACTTGATACGGGTCTACAAATCAGTGGCGTTGTTTCTGAATATATTCAAGATTCAGCCGACAATGTGATTTACATTAAATTTTCTGGCCCAACTCAAATCAGTAAAAATGATCAACAGCTTTCGGGCCACAATAAAGAATATCACCAACATGGTTACAGCTTTCCGTTAGGTAACTACAAACAAGTTGGCAATACCTTACAGTATGATTCAGGTGTCACAGTCACTGGCGATTTATTAAAATCAGAAAACGGCATCATGACTTTTAAAAACTGTACGGTGAAATACAAAGACCAAACTTTATTCCAACCAGAATGGGGTAACTTTGATATCACGGTGGGTAACAAAGTAGTTTCTGTATTTGGTGGCCCGGCGGACCGTAAAGCTTACGGTGACACGGATGATTTCGTAGCCGCCCGTGTTCCGACTCCAAATTATTCAGCTGAACAAAAGCAGTTATTTGAACTTTATCAAAACATTCGTGATTACCGTAAAAGCCGCACAGAATGGTCAGATTCAACGACAATGGCGTTATTTGATAAGTGCTTAAATGCAGCCACAGATCAGTGGTTATTATTCGTAGAGCTTCTGGAAATTGCTTATATGAGCAAACTTTCGCCAGCTCTATCGAAAAAGATAGAAACTCACTTACAAACAATCAAATCTAACAACGAAAAATTGACTTCGGTCATAGATGATGGTGTACGTCTAGCTTATGCGTAAGCTAGATGTACGAATTGTCTTAATTAAATCTCTTTATGAACGAAATATTGGCGCAGCTTCAAGAGCTATGGCCAATATGGGTTTTAAAAATTTAATTCTTTTAGCACCTCAAACTGAAGTGACCTTTGAAGCTCAGCAAGCAGCTGCTACCGGACAATACGCTCTACAAAACCGTAAAGTTTATAAAGACTGGGCCGAGTTTTTTAAAAACGAACCGCAAGGTTTAATGATCGCAACGACCGCTCGTGATGGTCGCGGTCGTCAGGCACAAGATCTACAGACAACTTTACAGTATTTCGTTGAAACAAATACAGAAATCAAAAAAGACTCTGATGAACCTTTTGTAGTTCATATCGTGTTCGGGCCAGAAGATGCCGGCTTAAGTGCTGAAGATATTTCGCATGCGAACTTCTGTTGTTCGATTCCTACGTATGGCGATAACACTTCACTTAATTTGGCGCAGGCAACTTTACTGGCGATGTTTATCTCTCGCTCGGTATTTGGCGGCGATCGCACCAAACTTGAAGGTCAGCAAAAACCAAAATCTCTTCAGAAAAAAGAAGAGGGTATTTTTCCAGATGAAACCTTACGTACTTGGTTAATGGAAATGGGTTTTGCCCTAGATAAGAAAAAAATCAACGTGTACACGACATTAAAACGTATGCTTTTACAAAACACGCCTTCAGCTAAAGAATTTCGTGTTTTAGAAATCGTGCTACAACAAAGTATTCGTAAATTACGTGAGCTTAAAGAATTAAGCCCTCGCAAAAAATCACAAGATTAAATTTAAAATTTTAACCAGCTAAGGTTCTGACTTTCTTGATCTTTTTATCCAAAGTATGGATTGTTTCGGTTAAAATTGCGCCTTGCTCATGAAGTTCGGCGATACGGTCATGAGCATCTTGGGTGTCTGAACCCACAAGCTGTAGGTTTTCGATCACCACATGGGTTTCTTCGATCTGCGCCTTAACATCTTCGATTTGTTGAAATAAAGAATGTTTTTGTTCACTCAGGTCACGCATAGTTTCACGTGCAGCTTCTTGAATAAACTCCTGTGGAAGCCCCTGAATCACCGTGGCTTTGGGGTTTTCTTCCTCGACGAAACCGTCTAAAAGAAGTGTCCACTCAGATTTTAAAGTACCTTTTTGCGAATTATGACTACCATCATCGTTCATAACTTAATTCTACCAACGCCATTGACTATTAGTAACTGGACCATAGACTAGACAAAGCAGCTTCAAATTATATTTGATTTAAAAAATGAATTTACGACTTTTACTTATTGCAACATTTTTAGGCTCACCTTTAGCACTGGCTGAAAGTCCAGGTGCAAGTGCCGTTACATCGGTAAGCGCGACGGTTTCAACAAGTTCTACACAAGCGGCTTCTAGCTCTGAGGTGATTCTGGCTTTCACGGGTGATCTTATTATTCACCAAGATCTGTACAAAAAAGTCATGCAAGACCCCAAACATGATTTCTCAAAAATCTGGGAGAAAACTTTTCCCCTGTTTGCGGCGGCTGATTTTTCTTACCTGAATTTAGAAGGGCCAACGGCTTTAGGTATTAGTAATAAATTAAAAAACAAAGGCGATGTGGGTTTTATTTATGATAACGAAGTCTACAGCGGAACTGATTTATTATTTAATTACCACCCGACTTTAATTGATGCTTTGAAAAAAACCGGAATCGATATTGTTTCAAACGTGAATAACCATTCACTTGATCGTGGTTGGAGAGGGATTGATTCGACAATCGATGCCTTAAATAAAAAAGAAATGCCTTTTATAGGCGTTCGCAAATCGGGAAGCGACGATCCGTTTTATACAATCACGAAAGTGAAAGATTTTACGATCGCCTGGGTTGGTTGTACTGAAATGCTGAACGGCTTTAATGATCGAAAAAAACAATTACTTCTGTGTTATGAGCAACGCGATGAAGTTTTAAAAACCATCGAACAAGTGATTGCTTATAAAAAACCTGACTTGGTTATTTTTACCCCGCACTGGGGTGTTGAATACAAAGACACCGCTTCAAAAATGCAGATTGATCTAGCCCACGCAGCTTTAGAAGCTGGAGCAAATGCTGTGATCGGTTCACACCCGCATGTGCTTCAACCTATGGAAACCTATACAACCAAAGATAAACGCGAAACCGTGATTTTTTATTCGTTAGGTAATTTTGTGGCCTACCAACGTGATATCGACCGTAAAAGTTCTGCTGTGGTGTATTTAAAATATTCAAAAGATAAAAATGGTAAAGCTATTTTAAAAGATTATTATTACGAGCCTACGACACGTTATTTGGCGTCGATTTTTCCGGCTCGTCATTTAAAAGATGTGGTTAAACACGTTGAAAAATACTTAGGGCCGCTACGTTCACTCAAGAACTAAAACGTAATCAGCGCCCTCATAGCCAAAATCAGATTTTGAATAACCCATTTTTTTCAAAGCCTTACCGGCGCTATATTCTTCTTTCTTATCTAAAACTGAATAAGACACTTCGATAAAGCCTTTTTCACCGTGATAAAACTTAACAGCAAACACCGCTGAATCTTTTCCCTGCTTCACAACCTTGGTAATTTGGTATTCGGCATAGACTTTGGATACACCGTCAGTCGCTTTCAGCTTTTTGTTAGCTGATTTTGAAAGGTTTGAACGTGCCAGACTGTACTTACTGCCGATCAAACCATTCAATCCTGTTTCTGACACAAAAAGATATCTATGCGCTGACTTAGGCTCGACCGTCGGACGTTGAAACCACACTTGAGGCTCAGTATTTTTGGCTAGCGCTTCAAACTGTTTTTTTCTTTCTTGCACAATAGCTTCTTCGACCTTCGCATAAAGTTTAGGTGGTAGAATTTCATGCGTATGATCTTCGTACTTTTGCGGAGAGAAAGTATTTTTTCTTTGGTTGGCAGAAACTGCTTTTGCATTGTCTCTGGCAAAATCAATTAAGACCCACTCGTGGCCATTGTAGGCAAGCTGAGATTCATTAAAATCGCCGATAAAAGAAAATCTCCAGGTGCTTTTAGCAAAATCAATCAACTTTTCAAAAATAGCTTCTGTATCTTTAGCCGTAAAATTTAATTCCTTGCGCACTTTTTCAGATAAAAATTTATCTAACGTCAGCGCAATTTTTTCGCCAGACTTGGTCGGAAAATAAATATCTTCTTTTTGCACCACTAAAAAGCGTGGTGGGCGGCTAGTCTTCATGTCGACTTCAGGCACACGCACACCGGCTGCTGCCAGCTCTTGGCTGGATTTGATAAAGTCATTAATGAAAGACGTGTGTAAAGTGTTATTCGAAGTTCGTAAATCAACTTTTGGAATACGTAATGTTTGGCCTTCCATTGTTTCTACAATGACTGTGGTTTCACCTTCACCTAAATACTGCTTTAAAGTAAAATTTTCGCCCGGTAAAAATGAAAATTTTGTTCCAGGTTTTGCCTTAGATAAATTTTCTAACGTAGTAGCATAGTTTTTTGGAGCACTTCCGCTTTTGTCATAAAGTGACAAAACACTGTTGCCAGAAAATAAACTTCGACAGGCCGGAGCCGCTGAAGCCAGCTTAAAACTGAATACAAGAAGTAAAAATACAAAAAGTTTCATACGTTTTAAAGATTGCAACGTTAACGCCAGACTAGGTGTCTCAAAATGAGATTTCTCCTATAAACAGCCTATGGTCGGGACTTAATAGAAATTGCTGAGCCTTTATTATTTCGCGTGATAAAATAATCCTATCACGGAGATTCCTCATGAAACGTTTTGAAAAAGTTTTTGTCGCTTTCTGTCTTATCGCCACTTCGGTTATTACTGTGGCCACTTCAAAAAAAGACGATGCAACAAATCTTTCATTCTATGTGGCTACCTCTAACTGCGTAAATCCCAACGTTAACGAAGTCATTGGTGTAAGCGGTAATCAGATTGTTTCTCCTAGTTCTGTAGATTTTACTGATCTTGGCTTACCACAGCCCACTTTAACTATTGCTACAGATACCACAGTTTCAGGTACTGCTAATGCAGTAACTCGCGTTTGTACTTATTCATCAAATAATTCTAATGGTACACAACAACATATCTATGGATGTTCAGATAATAATGTTCCTACCTGTGCGGTTATGTTTGTTGCGCAGTAAAATATTTTTTAGCAAATAAATAGCACAAAACACTTGAGAGCAAAGCGATCACATCCGTTGGATCGTTTTGCACGCTGATTTTAAAAAAGTGCTGTGAAAAAAAGTTTACAAAGTTTTCAGTTAAAAATGGATTTAACTTTAATGCGCAAAAAATCACATCAGTAATGATAATCGCTGTAACTAATAATCTTTTTGTAAAAGCCACACGATAAAGCGTAATCACCAGAATTAAGGCCGATAAAAATAATGGAAAATAAAATAGTCCTAAAAAATCACTTAATTTACCCGTGATAAAACCCGGATATTGATATTTTAAGTAGTGATCATTTAACCCCAGCAACACTACCGCCGTTAGCGGCACCGGGTGAATAAAAAAACGAAGCTTCTGACTCATCTTCGCTTACGGAATAAAAGACATCACAAGATACGAAAGTAACAGCACTAAATGCGTGGCCCCTTGCAGAGCTGTTGTGCGACCCGTTCCTAAAGTTAAGCCACCCACAATAAATGTAAGTAATAAAAACGCAGTCCCTTTTGGATCAAGCCCCAACGTCAATGTTCTGTTTGTCATAAGCGAGAAAATACTTACCACCGGAATAGTTAAAGCAATCGAAGCAGCCCCCGAACCCAAGGCTAAATTTAAACTTGTCTGAAGTTGATTTGCACGAGCTGCAGAAATAGCCGCCCAAGTTTCTGGAAGTAATACAAGTAAAGCAATCACGATACCGACAGCAGCGCGTGGTGCATTCATCGCTATTACCCCAACTTCAATGGCAGGGCTTAGTGATTTGGCTAAACCAATCACCGCACCAAGGCTAATCACTAAGCTAATAAAACTTAAGATAGTTAAGCGACGTGAAGGAAGTTTTGTGGCCTCTTCTTGCTCTTCAGGTGTGGCTTCAACTTCAAAATAGTCCTTGTGAGTTTTCGTTTGAAAGTACACCAAGATCCCGTAAAGAATTAAACACGCAGCCGCGACAAAAATTAATTGTCCTGTACTGTAAGTTGAAGCGGCTGTTGAAGTTGTGTAATTCGGAAGAACCATTGTGATTCCCGCTAACACCGCTAAGATCGCTAACAATGAACTGGCACCCTGCACATGAAAACCTAATTCACGGTAACGAAGACCACCTAATAATAAACAAACGCCAACAATACCGTTTGTGACAATAATAACCGCCGCAAAAACAGTATCACGGGCCACAACCGCAGATTCGGGTGTGTTGTTGGTCATCAGTGAAACGATTAAGCCCACTTCAATGACCGTAACTGATAAAGCTAAGATCAAAGCTCCTAATGAAGGGCCAACACGTTCGGCAATCACTTCTGCGTGATGAACCGAAGTCATTACCGCTACGCCTAAAAACGCAATGGCAATAATTAAAAACCACGGCGAAGAAACACCTACTGAAAACACCAACATCATCACCACAACCGACATAATTGAAAGAAAGTGTGTGGTATCAAATAGGCGTTTAGGTGTTTGAGGCATCTTTAAATCCTTCCCGTTAAATAAAGATCGTGACCAAAAGTTTTATGTTTCACATTTGTTAAGACTATTTTTTCGCTTAAAGTGCTGATCGCAAAATCATTCGACCACGAAAGACCATTTTTTTGCCCGATTAAAACCGGTGCAATAAAAGCATGTAAGCGGTCGATAAGCTTATTTTGCAAGAAGCTTGAGTACGTTCTTGCGCCACCTTCGATAAACACAGATTTAATTTTCATATCCCAAAGCTGGTTTAACAAATCCTGTAAGTCTTTAAATTTTAAAACTTGGTAAGCTGAAGATTGAACATCAGTTT